>JAVBYA010000325.1 GCA_030824295.1 Bacteroidota bacterium | reverse complement strand
GATCGGACGTGCGGGGGACAATATGCAGTGGTTCAATGGATCGATCGATGAAGTACGCATATGGGATTCTGTCCGCACGCAGCAACAGATCGCCGGAACGATGGGCCAGGAACTGACCGGTACGGAGAGCGGTCTGCTCTCATACTATGATTTCAATGTCGGCTCCGGTGCTGCTGCATACGATCTTGGACCGTCGGCGGTGGATGCCGCACTCGTCAACGGTGTAGCATGGGGTGCTGAGACCATCGGCGGTCTTGTGTATGACCACACGGCTTTCTTTGAATCGACGGTCGCACCGGGGACGATCGATAATACAGTCCCGATGACCATCACCTTGACCGGTACGGAAAATTTCACTGGGACCAACGGTAGTGATCTTGTGTCTGCCGGTAAGGTGACCGTGAGTAATGTTCCTGCCGGTCTGACCGCCGTGGTCACAAGAACATCGGCGAAGACCGCGTCATTCACGTTGACCGGAACTGCATCCTCCCACCAGCCGGCCAACAATGTCGCGAGCATCTCCATTCAATTTTTGAATGGGGCGTTCGCCGGAGCCAATGCCTCATCCATTGACGGGTCACAGCAGACCGGCATCAGTGTATCCTATCTCCCATCGGTCGTGTACCGCCGTGCGAACGGCATCGTCACGTTCAGCAAAGGGAATTATGTCGATGTCAACCAGGCTGCGAATCAGGACCGCATCACCAACAATGTATGGATCACCCGGGGGAATAGCGCCGCATGGTACAATGCGAAGACCCAGAGCGGGTTCGAATACTACAATTCTCCGCAGGGGACGGAATGGGCTCTCGGAACGACCGATAACTACGCGAACCTTTCGTATTCGGATTGGACCAATATGTGGATGTACCAGGCGACGAATATGGTCGGACAGAATATGGTGGTCCATTTGATCGCTGACGATATCTATCTGGACATCAAAGTGCTCAGCTGGCAGGCGGGAGGAGGAGGTGCATTATCGTATGAACGCTCTGCTCTGACGGCCGGTAAGCAGCTGGTCTATACCGATACCTCCTTCGCCGAAACGTCAGCGAACGATGGTTCCATCGACAATACCAATCCCGCCATGATAGCGCTGTACGGCGATACCTTCACCGGCAGCAACGGTGATGATCTGGTCGCTGCGGGGAAGGTCGTGGTCAGTAACGTACCGGCCGGTCTGACCGTTGTCGTAACACGGATGTCCTCCTCCATCGCAACGCTCTCATTCACTGGTGCGGCAACGGGCCATACGGTGGCACAGAATGATTCCAATATATCGCTGAGTTTCCAGAATTCTGCTTTCACCGGGAACCACGCTGATTCCATCTCCAATACCACCAAAGGGGCGGTCATCACCTTTGATAATGCTTTCATCTCCTATGACGGCACGGTCTTCCGTGAATCTGTTGCGGACGGGGGGACCATTATTGATACACTCATGTTGACCCTGAGCGGAGATGCCTTCACTGGTTCGAATGGGGATGACCTGATCGCCGGAGGGAAAGCGACGGTGTCCAATCTTCCGGCCGGACTCACTGCAGTGCTCAAAAGGACCAGTGCTGAGACCGCGTCTCTGTTCACCACCGGTACGGCAGCGGCGCATGCGTTCACGAATTCCGTGACCAATCTGACCGTTGCCTTCCAGAACAGTGCCTTTGCAGCGAACAATGCCTCATTGGTGACCGGTTCGAACAGGAATGACCTGACGGTCATGTTCGATATCGCGAAACCGGGAAATGCGCTGCGGTTCGATGGTGTGGACGATCATATGAGTCTGCCGGCGGGTGTCTATTTCAACGGGGATTTTACGGTCGAGGCATGGGTGTATGAGTATGCCTACAATAATTGGAGCCGAGTGCTCGATTTTGGGACTCTCGGGGGGACGAACAATGTCGTGATCGCACTCAGCACCGACATTTCCGGCCAGGTCTCCATGCATGTCTTCCAGGGTGGTTCTTCTCAATTCATTCAGGCCCCGGTCTCCGTTCCGCTGGAGCAATGGACGCATATCGCTTGTGTGCTCGACAATGGTACTGCCACAATCTACTATAACGGCGTGGCCGTTGTCACTGGGTCGGTGCATAGCCCATTGAACATTACCCGTATCTCAAACTTCATCGGAAAGAGCAATTGGCCCGATGCGACGGCGAATGCTTTGATCGATGAGTTTCGTATCTGGGATACCGCCCGTTCGCAGCAGGAGATCCGGGAAGGAATGTTCCGCACGGTGGATCCCTCCTCGCCGGGATTGACGCAGTATCTGCAATTCAATGTGTTGACCGATACAACTGCATCGGCGACGGTCGGTGCCAACGGTACATTGAACAATTTCAATGGAACAGCAAGCAGCGGCCCAGTGGTCTCCTCCATGCCGGCAGCGTTCGGAACAAGCGCTTCAGCCGCTGCTGTCCAAAGTGGTACGACAACGATCGGTGATGTCACACTGACCTTGACGGAACCGTTCGATGCTCCAATGGATCTGACCGCATCAGTTCTGCACGCTGCGCCGTTCAATCTTCCCGGTGGTTATTCCAGTTCCGTGCGGGGACAATATTTTATCATTCAGCCGTTCGGAACCCCAGGCACCTTCAGTGCCGATCTGACGCTGAACTTCGGTGCAGGGAATCTGGACAACCGGGCGGAATCTTATCCTGCCGGTCTCCGGTTGTTCCTGCGTCCGTCGAACGGCATCGGTTCGTGGACGGAAGTTGGCGGAGCGGTCTCTGCCAGCAGTTCCACCGGTTCGGCGACGTGGTCCGGCATCAGCGCATTGGGCCAGTTCGTGGCGGTCTATGAGGAGTCCGCACTTCCGGTGGAACTCTCATCGTTCACTGTTGCCGCCCAGCGGCTCAACGCTGAGATACGCTGGTCCACCGCAACGGAAGTGAACAACAATGGTTTCCGTCTCCAGCGGAAGAAAGCGGATACCACCGCTGCTTCTCCGTGGACCGACGTCGCATTCGTGACGGGGAACGGGACGTCCAATGCGCCTCATGAGTACTCGTATACGGATAAGCATCAGAAGGCAGGACGGTACCGGTACCGGCTGCAGCAGATCGATAATGACGGTCGTTCCGGATACTCGCAGGAGGTTGAAGTTTCCGTCGGTGCGGCACCGCTCGTGTTCGGACTCTCTCAGAACTATCCGAATCCGTTCAATCCGAGCACGACGATCGAGTTCACCGTTCCGGCCACCGCCAGAGCAACACTGAAAGTGTACAATCTGGTCAGACAGGAAGTGGCGACGATCTTCGAAGGTATTGCTGAAGCCGGTACCTATCATGCCGCACGGTTCGATGCATCACGACTGGCGAGTGGTATCTATCTCGCCCGTCTGGTAAGCGGTAAGAGCATGCAGGTGCGGAAGATGATTCTGATGAAATAACGGAATGTTGTCTCTGTTGTGCAGGGAAGAGGCCGAGAGGATGTCCCCTTCATCTTCACGGCCTCGTTATGCCCCCAAAGATGCCCGCAACTGCGGGCATCTTTGTTCTTGTTCCGGATTTCCGTATCATTCTGGTGTGAGAAACAAGATAATTTGGTCCGTTTTCTTCTTCTCGATCTGTCTGTCCAGACAGCCGGATTTCGTTGTACAACAATGGAAGGTGGAGAACGGTCTTCCGCAGAGCACGGTTCGCTGCATCACGCAGACACCGGACGGGTATCTCTGGGTGGGAACATGGAACGGCCTCGCCCGTTTCGACGGTGTACGGATGACCGTGTTCAACGCATCCAACACACCGGAACTCACCGCATCGAATATCATGTCCCTCTTCACCGACCGCCGCGGCCAGCTCTGGATCGGCACAGAACCGGGCGGATTGGTCCGCTACTTCCAGGGGAAGTTCGAAGCGTTCGACAGTACCAACGGTATCTTTGGCACCCGAATCCTTTCCGTCAATGAAGATAATTCCGGACGACTGTGGTGTGCAACGGAACGGGGGTTCTTTGTTCGCTCAAACGATCGATTCCTCCGGTTCACTGCTTCGAATGGACTTCCCCGCACGTACGCCAACCAGGTACTACCGCTGCCGAACAACCGCATGTATCTGGGAATGGTCGGTTTCGGAGCCGTGGTCCGTCTTGAGAATGATTCACTCGTGATCGAGGATTCGTTCATCGTCGGCGGATATGCCGTTACGGCGGACAGTACTGGAACACTCTGGTACGGTTTTCGCGGAAAAGGTTTTGTGCGAAGGGTGCATGGGAAAGAGTTCATCGATGCCCGGTTCGCCGCTGATAAGACCGGCGAGACATATATCCTCCGGGATCAGACAAAATGGTTGCTCTCATCACGGAATATTCGTGTGATCTCCGATGGCCCGGACCAGCTGCTGGAGCGGATCGATGGAATCTCCCTGTCGGATATCACCACCGTGTTCGAAGATCGCGAAGGGAATATCTGGCTCGGGAAGGAAGGCGGAGGTCTTATCTGCCTTCGGGAAAAGAAGATCGATGTCCTCTCGAAACAGAATGGTCTTGGAGCGGATCTGATCATGTGTGGACTGGAGGACCGTTCTCTCGGGGTCTGGATAGGAACATGGGATAGTGCATTACTCTATCGAAAGGATCCGCACTCCGTACACTTTGAACAGGTCCGTCTGCCAAAGAATGTTGTGAGCATCTATACGCTTGCTGAGTCGCACAAGGGTGGTGTGTGGGCCGGTGCATGGGGGGCGGGCCTCTATTATATATCCGGTAAGAAGGTCGAACGGTTCAATAAGGGGATCTTCCGGGATGAGGTTTCCATTGTTTCCGTGGCCGAGGACCCGTCGGGAGGATTGTGGATCGGAACAGCGCACGATGGTGTAGCACATGTGCGGGGTGATTCCATTACCATGTGGAACTCCGAAAATGGTCTGTCCAATAACCGCGTGAATGCCATCCTCTGTGCCCGGAACGGTGATGTCTGGATCACCGCCTCCGGCAGCGGTGTGAACAGGATCTCGAACGGCGTCTTGACCGTTCATAAGAAAGGGAGCGGACTGAATGACAATTTCGCAGCCCCGATGTACGAGGACCGCAGCGGGGCAGTGTGGATCGGAACAAATCGCGGTGTGACCAGATGGAAGGACGGGAGATTCTCTTCGGTCACTCAGGAGCAAGGGCTGTACGATGACGCCGTTGCGCAGATCATCGAGGATGACCTCGGGAATTTCTGGATCGGTGCGATCCACGGCATCTACCGTGTGAGCGGAAGCGAGCTGAATGCCGCTGCGGACGGCACACTGGGAACGGTGAATTGTTTCACCATCGGGAAAGAGGATGGAATGATCGCCGAGGAGACCGGAGGCGGGGGGACGTCACGCTGCTGGAAGACCTCTGACGGAAAATTGTGGTTCTCGACCGCTGCCGGAGCGGTGGTGATCGATCCAAAAAGCATCACGTCGCATTCCGTCCCCCCGTCGGTGACGATCGAGGATGTCTGGGTGGAGAATCAGCACCGGCCGGGAACAGAGGAGATCGTACTGCTGCCGGGTGAGACCATGATCGAAGTGCGGTTCACCGGTCTCAATTTCACGGCACCGGATAAACTCCGCTTCCAATATCTTCTCGCCGGTTCGGATAAGGAATGGAGCGAGCTCTCCGTTCAACGGACGGTGCGATACACGAACCTCGATCCCGGAGAATATCGATTCCAGGTAAGGACGGTGAATAATGCCGGTCTCTGGAGCAGTGATGAGGCACAGCTGGCGGTGACCGTACTTCCGCCATTCTATGCTACCTGGTGGTTCCGTTTCTTGATAGCACTTTTGTTTCTGACGAGCGGTCCTGCCGTCTATTTCTTCCGTGTCCGGCAATTGACCCATGAGAAGGAAATGCAGATCGAATTCTCAAGGAGATTGATCGAATCGCAGGAGTCCGAACGGAAGCGGATCGCCACGGAACTGCATGATGGTCTCGGTCAGAATCTGCTCATCATCAAGAACAAGCTGCTAACCGCGCTCCGCTCACCGGAAGCGGCACCCGGCTCCGGCGGTCCGGTGGACGAGGCATCCGAACTCGTCTCCAGTACGATCGAAGAGGTCCGATCCATCTCGCATAATCTCCGTCCGCATCAACTCGATCAGCTGGGACTCACGAAGACCCTCCGTTCCATCGTGCGGCGGGCGAATGAATCGACCGACATCGAATGTCTGTCCGAGATCCAGGACATCGACGGTCTGTTGACGCCGGAGCAGGAGATCAGTCTCTACCGGATCGTACAGGAGTCCTTCAATAATATCATCAAGCATTCCGGAGCGGCCAGAGCAATGCTCCGTATCCACCGGCAGGCGGATGCGATCCGTATCACTGTAGAGGATAACGGCAGAGGATTCCCCGCGGCTTCGGTACCCGGAACGGACCGTGTGACCGGATTCGGCATCACCGGAATGGTCGAACGGGCCAAAATGTTCAATTGGATGATCACCATCGAATCAAAATCAGGCACCAGACTATCCATCACGATCCCAATATGACGAACGGAACGAACATTACGATCATCATTGCGGACGATCATCCCCTCTTCCGCGACGGCGTACGGCAGGCACTCTCATCCGACGGCGGTCTGCTGATCGTCGGAGTTGCCTCAGACGGGAAGCACGCACTGCAGCTGATCTCAGAACTCGCGCCGGACATTGCCGTGCTGGATATGAACATGCCGGGCATGACCGGATTGCAGGTGCTGAAGGAACTGAAGAAGAGCGGAAGCAGGACCGAAGTGCTGTTCCTGACGATGTTCGATGATGAAGAGATCCTGAATGAAGCGATGGACCTGGGGGTACGGGGCTATATCCTGAAAGAGAGTGTCTCCAGTGATATCGTGAACGCCGTCCGTTCAGTGCATGAAGGAAGGCATTATCTCAGTCCGGTCCTGACGGATAAGATCCTGAAACGGGCTGAAAAGAAGGATTCCTTCCGGACGGCCCATCCGCGGCTGTCAACCTTGTCCGAACAGGAACGAAGGATCCTGAAGCTCATCGCCGAATCCAAAACAAGCAAAGAGATCGCCGAAGAGCTGTTCCTCAGTCAGAAGACCATCGATAACTACCGCTTTAAGATCTCCGAAAAGCTCGGTCTTTCCGGAAGCTACAGCCTGCTCAAATTCGCTCTGGAGAACAGGACGAAACTCTGATCCAATTCCCACTCGCTGTCTGTTCCGGTCCTTTGATCCATAAAGAGTACTAGTACTCTTCCCGAAAGAGTACCCCGCCCCATACCAACCCTTACTCCGTTGGCCGATATTGCTTTGGTCAAACCACGGGGAAATCACCATGAAACTGATGATCGTCGATGATAATTCCGCTATGCGGCATATGATCCGCAATATGGTGGCATTCCCGGGAGATGCCGTCCTCGAGTGCAGCGACGGTCCGGATGCGATCAGTGCATTCCCTGCCATGCGGCCGGATGTGGTGCTGATGGACCTGCAGATGCCGGCAATGAACGGCATTCAGACAACGAAACGGATCAAAGAAGAGTTTCCGGAAGCGAACATCATCATCGTATCGAATTTCAATGACCAGGAATTCCGTGACGAAGCGAAAGAGGCAGGGGCGAATTCTTACTTCACAAAAGACGATCTCATTCAATTACAACAATTCATCCATCAATCATCAAGGGAGTCCTATGAACACCGTTGATTCCATCCTCACTGCCGCAGCCCGTGTCACGCTGATGTTGCTGGCAGTCGTCACACTCGCATCCGCACAGGTGCCGACGATCACCTCGTTCACTCCTGCATCCGGAGTGTCGGGTTCTTCCGTTGTCATCACCGGAACGAATTTCAGTGCTACGGCATCGAGCAATATCGTCAGTTTCGGCGGTGCAAAAGCTGCCGTTACCGCCGCTTCAACGACGGAACTGACAGTGACGGTACCGCCCGGAACGACATACAGACCGATCACGGTCGTGGTCGGCGGGAAAATCGCATACTCCTCGAAACCGTTCCATCTGAAATTCTCGTCGAATGAAGTGATCAACTCCGGGTCGTTCGCAACGGTCTCCTCGTCGTACAACGCAACACCCAGTGCCGGTCATGCGGAATTGTTCGATGCGGACCGTGACGGAAAAGTGGATATCATCAATCCGATGTCTGCAGCCGGAATTTCCGCGATCGCCAACACCACAAGCAGCAACAGCGTCAGTTTTGCAACAAAATGGGATTATTTTGTGACCGGTAACTCTCACTTGGATGCTGCGGTGGGCGATGTGACCGGGGACGGATTCATGGAAGTGATCGCTGCCTCATCGGGGAACGGGAAGATCTCGGTCTTCCATAATGACAACAGTTCGGTGAATTACATCGGCTTTGAGCGGTTCAACACCAAAACGACCTACACCGTACTCGGTTCGCCTTCCAGGATCGAGACCGGGGATATCGACGGGGATGGGTATAACGACCTGGTCTTCAGTCATACCTCCGTCGACTCGATCTCCGTGATGCGCCATACCGGAACCTCCGGCATCGTCACCGGCTCCACCTTCAGCGCACGGGTGAATTATTTTGCCGGCTCGGATGTCAGTTCACTCGCCTTACGGGATATCGACGGTGACGGCAAGATGGACATCATCTTCGCGCGGCTGACGGACAGCACGGTGAATCTCATGCGGAATACCAGCACCTCCGGCACCATCGATGCATCATCCTTCGAACCAAAGGTCGGATTCACCGTGATGCAGAATCCGTACAAGATTGCCATCGGCGACCTGGACGGGGACGGAAAGCCGGAGATCTCCGTTGTGAACGAGTCGAGCGCAAATTTCTCCGTGCTGCGCAATACCAGTACATCCGGGACGATCAATGCCGGTTCGTTCGCGGCCCGGGTCAATTTCACCGCCGGTGTGAATCCGCGCGGTATCGGTATCGGTGATCTGGACGGCGACGGAAAACTCGATATCGCTGTGGGAAGTTATACCGATCAGCTTGTCTCTGCCTACAAGAATACAAGCACGGTCGGTTCCATCTCGTTCGCATCACGTGTGAACTATACGTTCAGCGCCGCATCGCAGGATGTGAACATCGGTGATGTGACGAACGACGGGAAACCGGACATCAATGTACTGATCGGTGACCGGTACAATGTCGTGTTCAAGAATACCGCCGCTGCGGCTGTTCCGGCATTCAGCAGTGATGTATCATCGTTGTCCTTTGGCAGTGTCACCGTCAATGCGAGCGCGGCAGACACGGTCTGGGTGAAGAATTCCGGCACCGGAACACTCACGATCTCATCCATTGCCTCCAATAACGGACTCTTCACGGTGCAGCCGGCAAGCGCATCACTGGCAACGGCAGAATCGGTCGCAGTAGTGGTGACCTTCACGCCGACCTCATCCGGAGAGAAGAACGGTACGATCTCGTTCACACACAACGCCGCCGGTTCACCTTCTGTCGTTTCGCTCACCGGGGGAATGAGCCGGTCCGTTACGAACTATGCGCCTTCGCGCACCACCGGGATCTCCTATATATCGATCATTCCGACCGGATCGAGTTTCAGTTGGAGGAACGGTGCGAATACGAACGATAACCGCAGCACCTTGACCGATATCGGATTCGATTTCTGGTTCCTGGGAGAGCGGTACACCCAGTTCAATGTCTCCACGAACGGTTTCATCGATCTGAACAAGTACGATGATGCCAACGGAGCACCGCTGGACAGTTATGATGATGACAATGAGAAATTCTTTTATCAGTCCCTGACCCTTGCGCCGCTGTATGACAATCTCACGGTACAGAGCGGCGGGACGCTCGGCTATAATATTCGGTACGCCGTCAGCGGAACGTTCCCCAACCGCGTTCTGACTGTTGAATGGCTGAACATGCAGGTCCCCTCCAATACCTCGCCGAGTCTGAATTTCCAGGTGAAATTGTACGAAGGGACCGGTGCGGTGGAATATCTCTACGGCACGATGACAGCCGGAAGTGCCTCCTATTCCTATACGACCGGATTGAGGGACAATAGTGCATCGTATCCCCCCACCGTGAAACAGGCGCTGGTCCAGCAGACTGCGAACACAACATCGTTCTCCAATACGCCGGTCTTCACACTGTCCGGTTTGCCGGAAGAGAATTCGAAGATCACCTTCACACCGCCGGAAGCTTCCGCACCGTCCGGACTCGCCTCTTCCAATGTCCGGTGGAACAAAGTCACGCTGAACTGGACCGACAATGCTTCGAATGAAGTGTTGTATGCCATCTACCGTTCGGCGGACGGCGGTACGAGCTTCAGCTTTGTCGATTCACTTTCAGCCAATTCCGCCGCCTTCACGAACTATGGACTGCTGTATGATACACCGTATCAATGGAGGG
>JAVBYA010000135.1 GCA_030824295.1 Bacteroidota bacterium | reverse complement strand
AGATCGCGCTGGACCTGGTGGAACGGGGACACCGGCTGGTCTCGGATGACGTTGTGACCATCACCCGGAAAGGGGAGAACATCCTTATCGGGACGGGGACCGATCTGGTGAAGCATTTCATGGAGATCCGCGGTCTGGGTCTCATTGATGTCCAAAGTATCTTCGGTGTCCGGGCGATCCGGTTCCAAAAGCGCATTGAAGTCGTGGTCGAACTCATGGAATGGAAGTCCGATGCCGATTTTACCCGCACAGGATTGGATCAATCGACCATCAACATCATGGATGTAGAGATTCCCCACATCCGGCTGCCTATTCTGCCGGGGAAGAATGTAACGGTGATCTCGGAGGTCATCGCGCTGAACTACCTTTCCAAACACTACGGGTACGATGCCGCCCAGGAGTTCTCGAAAAAGCTGGAAAAGGTGATCCAAAGTAAATCCAAAGGTGTCGGGAAGCGCAGTATCGACTATTTTGAGCATGATTTCGAGTGAAATGACCCTTTTTCATTTCAATTCTTGACAAACCGCTCATATTTTTCTATTTTCTTACTGCATTCATAACCAGGCAGGCTAATGTTCAAACGAAAAAAACTTTTCTTCTATTCAGACGACCAGGTGTCGTATGTGGAAGCAAAAGGATACCGGGTAAAGATGGTCTCGATCGTCACTCTCATGACGGTTGTGGGGCTGTTCATGCTTGGTATCGCCAACAATGCGTATGGCGATTTTCTCGGGCTGGGACTGAAGACTGCCGGCGAGCTTTCAACGGAGAACATCCTTCTGCGCAACCAGTTGGCGGAATTGAACGATCGCATGGACCGCTATACTGACTATCTGAACTCCTTCGCACACAGCGACAATCAACTCCGCTCCATCGTCAACCTCCCGAAGATCGATCATGAGACAAGACAGTTGGGGACGGGGGGCGCTGCATCAGAATCCTACGACGGCCTCATCTCCTCCGAAGCAGGGAAATTGATCAGTGCATCTCAGATGCTGCTGAACAAGCTGGATAAAGAGATAGATTTTCAAAAGGGGAGCTACGAAGCGATCTACAGGCAATATGAGAACAACAAGGTCATTTTCTCCTCTATTCCGGCCATTAAGCCGATGGTGGGCACATATTCATACCATGGTTTTGGTATGCGGAAAGACCCTTTCATCGGTGTCTTGAAACGGCACGAAGGTGTTGATATCCACAACGATGTCGGTACCGCCGTCTACGCCACAGGGGATGGCATCGTGGAATTCTCCGGCGCAACGGGCAGTGGATATGGCATCGCCTTGGAATTGAACCATGGATTCGGTTATAAGACCTGGTATGCTCATTTGTCGAAATGTGTTGCACGCTCCGGCGAACGGGTGAAACGCGGCCAATTGATCGCGTATTCCGGTAATACCGGCCGCTCTACCGGTCCGCATCTTCATTATGAGGTGATCAGGAGCGGTGAGAAGATGAATCCCGTTGAGTATTTCGTGGATGATGTGGATTATGAGAAGATCCGTTCACAACTCGTAGATAACCGAAAATAGTAATTTAGGAAAAAGGCATTAGCACTATGATCTGGACAATGGAACTGGCCTCGTATCTTGATGATGCACCGTGGCCGGCGACAAAAGAAGAACTCATCGATTATGCGATCCGCACCGGTTCACCGCCGGAGCTGATCGAGAATCTCAACGAATTGGAAGACGCGGACGAACCGTACGAGAGCATCGAGGACATCTGGCCGGATTATCCGACCGATGGCGATTTCTTTTACGAGGACGAGAACGATTACTGATCGGTCCGCACCATCCCATGCACTGATGGAACCCAGCATCTCACCGCTGGGTTTTTTTATGGATATCCCGAACCTCTCTTGAGCCCACGACCCACACATCGCTTCGTCCATCGTACCGTCCTGCTGCTGCTGATGATGACCGCCTCGCTCTGTGCGCAGCGGGAGACAGGACAGGTAGAGGTGAGCGATATCGAGATCACCATCAACGGTGTCACTGCCGAACAGGAAGTGCTCAGTCAAATGGCCACGCTGGAATCCCCGTGGGGTTTCTGGGTGATGCTCAATGAGAACATCTACGAGAAGATCGGCGCACCACGGGCGTATTTCAATCAGGTGCTCTTCCAGCAGGATATCCTCAGCGTCCGGGAATATTTTCGTGACCGCGGGTATTTCAAGGTCCATATCGATACTCTGCTCACCTACTCTGCAGACCGCCGGGAAGTGGAGATCGCGGTAACGATCGACGAGAACGAACAGTCCTTGATTGACACCGTACGGATCGTCGGCATGGAGACGGTCCCGGAGATCGTCGTGCAGGAGGTCTTTCAACGGTCAATTCTGAAGAGCGGCGAACCATTCAACAAGAATTCCGTTGTAGAGGAACAATCACGCATCCTGCGAGTGTTGAAGAATGCCGGGTATGCTGAGGCGTTCCTCGACAGTGTCGGACAGGTCCGCTATGCCTCCTCGAACAACGTCAGTATCATGCTTCGATTCGTCACCGGAACCCGTTTCGTTTTCGGGGATGTCCAGTTCGACCATCGGGACGACGCTATCGACAGCACCGTTCTGGTACGACAGCTCGATTTCGAACAGGGGGAGATGTACAACGACGAGAAGCGGCTCGTCAGTGAGCAGAATCTGAACCGGTTAGGGGTCTTCGAATTCGCCAGTATCCGCAGACTGCCGTCGGTCCGTTCCAATAACCAGGAGGCCATCCCGTTGATGATCTCATTCCGGATGCTGGAACTCCAGGAGATCACGCCGGAACTGCTGGTGCTCAACGAGAACAACTCTCTGTTCTCCACCGGTCTCGGACTCAGTTACAAGCACCGCAATCTGTTCGGGGGAGCGCAGAACTTTTCCATCAGTTCGCGCGCACGTGCGAACAAGATCGAGAACCTCGATTTTGCCGGCGCCTTCAACAGGGGTCTGGCCGAGCCTACGCTGTTCGGTAAAGCGGACATCGAATCCCAGCTCGTCTTCCCGTACTTCTTCAGCAATAAGACCAGCGCTGCCATCTCCCTGACGGCGGAGGCTGAGAAGCAAGTGTATTACGACCTGAACACCCTGCGGGGTAGGATCGCGTTCACGTCCAAGATCGCTACATTCACCATTGGTGTGACGGAATTCAGTGTGGAACGGGTGGACCCGTTCTATAAGACCGAACAAGCGACCGGTATCCGTCCGGACGATTCCACAAAACAGTTCAACGTCATCGAGTCCTTCACGCTGCAGCGTGATAAGACGAACAATTTCTTCTCTCCGACCGCCGGGTTCTTCCATTCCATCTCCGTGGAAGAAGCCGGACTGATCAGCAGGACTGCCGGCGGCCTCGGATTACCGTATTCTGAATATGTGAAGGTCTCCTTGCTGTTGAAACACTATTTGAGCGGTGAGACAGTGCAGAGACATGTGTTCGCGTTCAAATTGAAAGCCGGTATCGCACAACTCTACAACGAAGCTGCCAATCCCACACCGGTGCCTCTGCCGCGGCGTTTCCTGGTAGGAGGAAGCAACAGCGTCCGCGGATGGAAGGATAAACAGCTGGCATCGTTCAGCAACGCGCTCCAGGGGGGTAACATCGCCTTTGAAGGGAGCATCGAGTCACGGCTGCAGCTCTTTCCGAACGGGGGCAATCTGAACGTCCTGGAACTGCCGCGTTTCTGGTCCGTGCTCTTCCTGGACTTCGGCAACACGTGGGAGAAAGCGGAGGACGTGATGGTGCGGGAGACCGCATTGGCGGTCGGATTCGGTCTTCGGTACGAGACATTCGTCGGTCCGTTCCGTTTCGATATCGCCTGGCGCCTGTATGACCCGAAGAAACCTCAGGGACAGCAATGGCTGCAGGAACAGCAATTCTTCCATAATTCTTTCTCGATCGTTCATTTTGGAATAGGACATGCCTTCTAATTGGGATAGGGTCATCGGTCAATCGCGCATCAAGGAAACGATGAGATCCGCCATCGCCGGCGGCAGACTGGCACATGCCTATCTGCTCTGGGGGAATGCCGGAGTGGGGAAGGATGCATTGGCCATCGAATGTGCCCGGGTATTGCTGTGTGCGAACGGCGGTACGGAAGCATGCGGCACCTGCTCCAGCTGCCGCAAGATGGAGTCATTGCAGCATCCCAACCTGAAGCTCATCTATCCTCTCCCGGGCAGCGACGCAAAAAAAGCATCGTCGGACGAGGACGACCAGCCGGATACCGAGGTCATCGATGAGATCCGGAGGCAGACGGCCGAGAAAGCAAAGGACCCGTACTTCCACATCGACATACCGAAAGCGAAGTTCATCCGTATTCCGTCGATCCGCGACATCCGCAAGCAGTCATCCATGAGCGGAGCGGAAACAGGGAAGCGGATCTTCATCATCTTCGATGCCGATGCAATGAATGATGAAGCGGCCAACGCATTATTGAAAGTGCTCGAAGAACCTCTGGACGGCGTCCTTTTCCTGTTGGTGACTTCGCGCAAAGAAACGATGAAACAGACGATCATTTCGCGATGTCAGTTGATGCAATGCGCCATGCTGACGGATGCAGAGATCGTCGCAGCGCTGATGGAACGCCAGCAGCTGCCGGAACGGGACGCGGCCATGATCGCCCGGCTCGCCAACGGCAGTTATACCCGCGCCGTAGAGCTCCTGGGGACTGATATCGCCCAGTACAGGGCAGATGTCGTTTCGTTCATGCGAAGCATCCTCGGTCCCAGCCAGATCAAGATCATGGAGGAACAGGAGGAGTATCTCACCGGGAACAAGCGGGACAGGGCAGAGCAGCTCCTGTCGATGATCCTCGTTTGGTTCCGTGACACCGTCGTGATGCGCGAAGGGGCGCGCAGGCATATCCTCAATGCGGACCAGGAAGGGGACCTGGAACGGTTCACCGCCCGGTTCGGTACCAAGGACCTGGAAGCGTGTATGGATGTCGTGGAACGCTCCCTCGAACTTCTCCGAAGAAATGTGTATCTTCCCTTAGTGATGCTCTCCCTTACCGTGCAATTGCGAAGAATCCTCCATGCCAAATAATTTCAAACGCATCCTGGTCACTTCGGCGCTCCCGTATGCGAACGGACATATCCATCTCGGACATCTTGCCGGATGCTACGTGCCTTCCGATATCTTCACGCGCTATCAGCGTCTTCAGCACCGGGATGTGCTCCATATCTGCGGTTCGGACGAACATGGTGTTGCCATCACCATCTCCGCCGAACGCGAGAAGACCACCCCGCAGGCCATCGTGGACAAATACCACGCCGCCAATGCCGATGCGTTCAAGCGATTCGGCATCCATTTCGATAATTATTCCCGCACATCACGCCCCATCCATCATGAGACTGCCAAGGAGTTCTTCCTGGACCTGCTGGCGAAAGGATATCTTGTTCCGAAAGAGCAGGATCAGTTCTATGATGCGGAAGCGAACATGTTCCTTCCGGACCGATACGTGGAAGGGACATGTCCCAATTGCGGATATGACAAGGCCCGGGGCGACCAGTGCGACAACTGCGGCAAGTACTATGATCAGCTCGATCTGAAGGATCCGAAGAGTCTCATCAGCGGCAAGACGCCGGTCGTGAAGCGGACGAAGCATTGGTATTTTACGCTCGGCAGTTTCCAAAAGAAGCTCGAAGAATATCTGGAACTGCATGCGCCGGAGTGGAAGGATAATGTCCTGCAGCAGACCCGCAGCTGGCTGAAGGAAGGTCTGCAGGACCGGGCGGTGACACGTGACCTCAGCTGGGGTATCCCTGTGCCGATCGACGGTGCGGAAGGAAAGGTCATATACGTTTGGTTCGACGCTGTGCTGGGTTACATCTCTTCAACCAAAGAGTGGGCCATTGCACAGGGGAATCCGGAGCTCTGGAAGCAATACTGGTGCGATACTTCGACCCGGTATATCGCATTCCTCGGAAAGGATAATATCGTCTTCCATACCGTCGTCTTCCCGGCGGAATTGATGGCGAAGACCGGATACATCCTTCCGGACAATGTTCCTGCGAACGAATTCCTGAATCTGGAAGGGGGGAAGTTCTCCAAGAGCCGCAACAATGCCATCTATGTGAAGGATATCCTCGACCGGTACCCCGCCGATCTGTTCCGCTACACGATCGCGACCAATCTTCCCGAAACGAAGGATTCCGATTTCTATTGGAAGGATTTTCAGGCGAAGAACAACAATGAACTGGCGGACATCTACGGGAATTTCATCAACCGGACGATCACGTTCGCCGCAAAGAATTTCGGGAACACCGTCCCGCCGCGCGGAACGCTGAATGAGCGCGACGCTGCGGTCCTGAAGTATGTGCAGGATGCACCGCAGCGTATCGGCGATCTGATCGAGCATTTCAAATTCCGCGATGCGACCATGGAGATGATGAACGTAGCGCGGGCAGCGAACAAATATTTCAATGACAGCGAACCGTGGAAGACCTTCAAGACGACACCGGAGGAGTGCGGGACGACGCTGAATATCTGTCTCAATATCGTCCGTTCACTGGCGGTGCTGTTCGCACCGGTCGTGCCGTTCTCTTCGGAGAAGGTCTGGGCGATGCTGAATCTCACCACCCCTCTGGCGTCCGAACAATGGTCGGCCGCAGGAGGATCACATTTATCCGCCGGCCATCTACTGGGCCGGTCGGAGATCCTATTCACCAAGATCGAGGATACCGTCATCGAACAGGAATTGGGAACACTCGGAGCGCATGCTGCTCCTCCGGCCGCCGCGCCTGCATCGGAATTCGCACCGCTGAAACCGCAGGTCACGTACGATGATTTTGCGAAGATCGACTTCCGTACCGCGAAAGTGCTGGAAGCGGAAGCGGTCCCGAAATCGAAGAAATTGCTGAAGCTTCAGATCGATCTCGGATTCGAGAAACGGCAGATCGTTGCCGGGATCGCCGAGAAGGTGACACCGGAACAACTTGTCGGAAAGACCATCATCGTCGTGGCGAACCTCGCTCCGGCGAAACTGATGGGCGTGGAATCGAACGGTATGCTGCTGGCAACGGCGGCGGACGGCGAGAACTTCGCATTACTCACAACCTCCAAAGATGTTATTCCGGGTATGGGGATCAAATGATTGTTTTAACCGGCGGTGCAGGATTCATCGGCAGCGCAATGCTTGCCAAATTGAACGCAGAAGGGGAGACCGATGTGCTGGTGGTGGACGATATGGGGACCTCCGATAAATGGAAGAACCTCATCGGGAAACGGTTCACCGACTACGTTCATAAGGATGCGTTCATCGAGATGCTGCTCAACGAGCGTTTGCCGAAGATCGATGCGATCATTCACATGGGGGCGAACTCCTCCACGACGGAGCGGGATGTTGAGCATCTCATGGAGAACAATTACCGCTATACCCGCATCCTCGCCGAATGGTGTGTCCGCAAGAAAGCACGCTTCATCTACGCCAGCAGCGGCGCGACGTACGGCGACGGGGCATTGGGCTTCTCGGATGCGGATGCCGTCTCGCCGACACTTCGTCCTCTGAATGCCTACGGATATTCCAAACAGCTGCTCGACCAGTGGGTGCTGCAGAATGAACTGCAGCATAAAGTGGCAGGGATCAAGTTCTTCAATGTGTTCGGCCCGAACGAATATCACAAAGGGGATATGAAGAGCCTCATTTGCAAAGCGTACTATCAGATCCAGGAACAGGGGAAGATCCGTCTCTTCAAATCCTTCCGGCCGGAATACAAGCACGGCGAACAGGTGCGGGACTTCGTTTACATCAAGGATTGCGTGGACGTGCTCTGGTGGTTCCTGAATACGCCGAAAGTGAATGGAATCTACAATCTCGGGACGGGCAAAGCCCGTTCGTGGAACGACCTGGCACGTTCGGTGTTCACAGCGCTGGACCTGTCGCCCAACATCGAATACATCGAGATGCCGGAGGAGATCCGCGGCGCGTATCAATACCGCACGGAAGCATCTATCACCAAACTGCAGTCGGCCGGCTGTCCTGTTCAGTTCCGTCCGCTCGAAGAATCCGTGAGTGATTATGTCCGGAACTATCTCCACCCGGAACTCCGGTATCTGTGATTGGAGATGTCTCTGAAAAGCCGTATCTTTGTGTCATCATAATTCGCCCATGAACCCCAATTCCATCACACTGCGTTTTCTGGAGACGATCTACATCTCCTCCTTCATCCTCTCGGAGAGCGGTTCCGTACGCCGTTAAGGCGTACGCTGTTGTCCGAATTCCCGGTCCCGGCCGTCACCGTTCCATCGCTGCTCACATTCACAATCATTGACCGAATGAATTGGATTCTGCTCATCATTGCAGGACTGTTCGAAACCGGATTCGCTTTCTGCCTTGCAAAGGCCAAAGAGACCACCGGTACTGAATCAGGATGGTGGCTCGCCGGTTTCGGTCTGTGCCTCACAGTGAGCATGGTGCTGCTGTATAAGGCGGTGCAGACACTTCCCATCGGCACTGCGTATGCCGTTTGGACCGGCATCGGAGCCGTGGGGACGGTGATCATCGGCATCCTTGTGTTCAAAGAGCCGGCGGAGTTGTGGCGTATCTTCTTTTTGACCACCCTCATCGGTTCCATCATCGGACTGAAATGGGTCTCGGCGTGAAACATTATTCTATACTACAATCACTATCATCAATTCCAGGAGAGCATCAATGAAGAAAAAATCACTCTTGAAGGACGTCGTCAAGCAGGTCGATGCGACGAAATTCGATTCCACCCCGATCATCAATGCCATGCGCGACATGTCGTTCAGTTCGCGTGACACAGCCCGTGCAGCCGACATCTTCAAGAAGATGATCGAGCACAGCGGATGCACCAATGCACTCGTGCTGGCAGGCAGCACCAGCGCCGGCGGATGCATGAATGTGTACCACGATATGGTGAAATACAACATGGTGGACATGGTCGTGGCGACCGGCGCCTCCATCGTCGACATGGACTTCTTCGAAGCACTGGGATTCAAACATTACAAAGGAACCCCGTTCATCGACGACAACATGCTCCGCAACAACTATGTGGACCGCATCTATGATACGTACATCGACGAAGAAGCGCTGCAGGTCTGCGACGGTACGATCTTCGAGATCGCCGAATCGCTCGAACCGCGTCCGTATTCCTCGCGCGAATTCATCTATGAGATGGGCAAATGGTGCGTGAAGAACGCCAAGAAGAAGAACTCCCTGGTGCAGATCGCCTATGAGAACAATGTGCCGATCTTCTGTCCGGCATTCTCCGATTCTTCCGCCGGATTCGGTCTAGTGAAGCACCAGCATGAGCGGATCAAAGCGGGGAAGCCGTATATGACCCTCGATTCCGTGAAGGATTTTTACGAACTGACGCAGATCAAGATGAAAGCGAAGACCTCCGGTCTGTTCATGATCGGCGGCGGCGTTCCGAAGAACTTCATCCAGGATACCGTCGTCTGTGCGGAAGTGCTCGGTGTGGACGTCCCGATGCATGAATACGCCATCCAGATCACTGTCGCCGATGTCCGCGACGGTGCCTGTTCCTCCTCCACGCTGAAGGAAGCAAGTTCCTGGGGCAAAGTGGAGACCACGTTCGAACAGATGGTGTATGCGGAAGCGACCACGGTCGTGCCGCTCATCTTCAGTTATCTGTACCACAATGCGGCGTGGAAGAAACGCCGGAAGTACGAATGGACGAAGATCTTCAATAAGTGATCCGTCTCGGACCCTCTGATGAACTCAGAGGGTCCGTTGTTTCCGCCCCTTTTTCTTTTTGCATCTCCGTCAAGGTTTCGATATTTTGACTTCCATGAACGGCCTCTCTGATATCCCACTCGTGCTTTCGTTCGGTACTCGTTCGCTCGATCTGTCGCAGCGGACTGCGGTGATGGGGATATTGAATGTCACTCCCGATTCATTTTCGGACGGGGGAGCGTATCCAACGGTCGATGCCGCCGTCGCGCGGGCGCTTGAAATGGCCGGAGAAGGTGCGGATATCATCGATATCGGCGGGGAATCAACGAGACCGTCCACCGTCTACGGCGGTTCCACTTCCGTCTCAGCCGAAGAGGAACTGCAGAGGGTCATCCCGGTCATCGAACGGCTCAGGGTATCATCCGATGTGCTCATCTCCATCGACACAACGAAAGCGGCCGTTGCCGATGCAGCTTTGAAGGCCGGCGCTCATATCGTGAACGATATCAGCGGACTGACGTTCGATCCGGCGATCGCAGCTGTGACCGCCTCGCATGGCGCAGCACTTGTGGTGATGCATATTCAGGGGACTCCGGAGACGATGCAGGCGGCTCCAGCCTACGGTGATGTGGTGGCGGAAGTGAGATCGTCATTGGCCGCCTCGGCTG
>JAVBYA010000069.1 GCA_030824295.1 Bacteroidota bacterium | reverse complement strand
TTTATTGGTGGAGGCGTGCTTGTCTTGCGGCCAGAGGGAGACAACGACCTCTTCCTGGGAGAGGGTGGAAAAGGTCAGCGGGGTGACGAACTCGGTAGCGGCAGGGGTCATCATCACGCGCACCTCGGCGCCTGCCTTCTTCAGCAGCCGGACGACGGTGCACATCTTATAGACGGAGATCCCGCCGGTGACACCAAGGGCGATATGTTTGCCGGCCAGCATGGGGGTGAGTTGGAAAGACTTCGGAAATCTTTGAGATTTCCGAAGTCTGTGCGCAGGATTACTTCTTCACTTCCGGTTCTTTGTACCGGTATTCCAGCTTATCGCTCATCAGCTCTTCGATCGCTTCTTCGGTCGGCTTCGGGCGTGCTTCGAACTCCAGGCTCACCTTCAGCTGGTCCGGATTGGACACTTCCTCGTCCATATCGTCCCCGGCGGTCGGCAGTGTGACGAGGTTCTCGATGCGCTGGGAGAACTCCATCTTCGTCTCTTCGTTGATCTGGCGGGCACGTTTGGACATGACCACGATCGCTTCGTACACGTTCGCCGCTTTTGCTTCAAGATGCTTGATCTCGAGTGTTTTGATTGCCATTGCAGTTGCCTCTGTGATGTTGTTATGAATTGATATGCTTCGTAATTATCGTGTCCACGGCTTCGATCGCCTGCTCCAGCACGTCGTTCACCACGACGGCATCGAACTGCTTCCCGGTCTCCATCTCCATTGCCGCGCGCTGCAGCCGGGTCCGTACCTTCTGTTCATCCTCCGTGCCGCGGTTCCGGAGGCGCTGTTCCAGCACTTCCAGACTCGGCGGAACGATGAAGATCAGCACACTCTCGTCCGGGTACATCCGGCGGATGGAGAGGGCACCCTTCACATCCACATCGAAGACCATCGAGTGACCGGCCTTCAGTGCCCGGTCCACCTCGCGCTTCAGTGTGCCGTAGTGATTGTCAAAGAAGAACTCGTGCTCCACGAATCCCCCCTCGGCGATGAGGGATTCGAACTCCTGCTTCCCGAGGAAGAAGTAATCCTTCCCGTGCACTTCGCCCGGACGCATACCGCGGGTGGTGGCGGAGACGGAGAACTCGATCTCCGGATACTTTTTGAGCAGCGGTTTGATGATGGAGGTCTTGCCTCCGCCGCTGGGTGATGCAAATGCAAAGAGTTTCGGTCGTGTCATTGTCCCGCAGTGCCGCCGGTGGGGATAAAAAAGCCACCGTAAAAAATTCGTCATTCAATTACATTGTGTGCACGCTGCGCCAGGCACAGCAACGTTCCATTGTTGTTACGATGGACCTTAGTCGATGTTCTGCAGCTGCTCGCGGATCTTCTCCAATTCCTCTTTGATGCCGACCACGATGTGCGCGATCTCCACGTCGTTGCATTTGGAACCGATGGTGTTCGCTTCGCGGTTCATCTCCTGGATGAGGAAGTTCAGTTTGCGTCCTTCGGATTCCTTGGACTGGAGCGCCTCCAGGAAGAACTTGTTGTGGCTGCGGAAGCGTACGCATTCCTCGGTCACATCCAATTTCTCGGAGAGGATGGCGATCTCCAGTTCCAGCCGCTGATTGTTGATGACCCCTTTATCCGCGACCAGAGCTTCCACTTTCTCGCGGAGACGTTTCCGTTCCTCCGGGATGCGCAGTTTGGAGAGCCGTTCGACGGTGTCGATGTTCTTGTTGATCTTCTGGATGCGTTCCTTCGAATCCCGCGCCAGTTCCGCCCCTTCTTTCTCCCGCATCTTCTTCAGTCCGTCCGCCGCTTTCGTCAGCGCCTGGCGGAACAGGTTCCATTCGGTCTCGTCCTGCACCGCTTCTTTGGCGGAGAATATCTCGGAGAAATGGAGCAGATGCTCCAGTTTCACCGGTTCCTTGATCTTAGCGGTCTTGCGGAGTTGCTGCAGCACGGCCATGATCTCTTTGGTCCGCTGCTTGTCCAGGGAGAGCGGTGCTTCCCCTTCGGTCTCTTCGTTCTTGGTGGCGGTCAGGGAGATCTTGCCCCGGGCGATCTTCGCTTTGATCAATTCCTTGATCTCGTTCTCGCGCTGGGCGATGGCTTTCGGCACACGGGAGGAGATCTCCAGATAGCGGTTGTTCACGCTGCGCAGCTCGACGGTAACGGTGACCCCCTTGGCGGTGGCCTCACCCTTACCGAATCCGGTCATGCTTTCGATCATAGAGGTTGTGTCAGTGCCGATAAAAAAACCTTTGGAAGGAATGTCCCAAAGGTTGCGATTTTCTATACAAAAATACGAAAAAGCGCGGGGGCAGACAAGGAAAACCTTTCCACCGTCATCCACAGGTTATCCACATTCATTCCTGCGAAAAACGACGGAATACAGGGGTTTTGGAGTGGAAAACCGGAGCGTTGATAACTTACTTTATCCCACCAGCCGGAACCCGTTACTTTTGGGGTGCCGTTCTGTATCTTGCTCCTCGCGCATTGGTTTAGTATACTTCACCATACGTTCCGCCACTGCAACGACCATCATCGCTGAGACACTTCTATGGAATTACAATTCATCGGCGCTGCCCGCACTGTCACCGGCTCCATGCATCTTGTCCGCGCCAACGGCAAACAGATCCTGCTGGACTGCGGTATGTTCCAGGGGCGCCGGGCGGACACTTATGAACGGAACAAGAACTTCCCGTTCGACGCATCCTCGATCGATGCGGTCGTCCTCTCGCACGCGCATATCGACCATGCGGGGAACCTGCCGAACCTGGTGAAGAACGGATTCCGCGGGAACATCTACTGCACGCCGGCCACGGCGGACCTCTGCCGCATCATGCTGATGGACAGCGGACATATCCAGGAGAAGGATGTGGAGTTCGTCAACAAACGGCGGAAGAAGAAGCATCTTCCTCCCATTGAACCACTTTATACCACAGAAGATGTGGAGCCGATGCTCGAACTGCTGGTGGAAGTGCCGTACCGGGCGGAGTTCGAAGTGCTGGAAGGAGTGAAAGCGATCTACCACGATGCCGGCCATATCCTCGGCTCCGCATCGGTCCATCTGACCATCACCGAGAAAGGGAAGCAGCCGTTCCACCTCGGCTTCAGCGGCGATGTGGGAAGGCCGAACCTGCCGATCCTGCGCGACCCGGAGTTCATGGGGAATGTGGACGCGCTCATCTGCGAAAGTACGTACGGCGGGAAGCTGCATGCGCCGGCGGAGGAATCATCACAGAAACTGCTGGACGTGGTAAAGCGGACGATGGAGCGGGGAGGGAAGATCATCGTGCCGGCGTTCAGCGTGGGAAGGACGCAGGACCTGGTCTATCAATTGAACGACTTGAAGAACCGCGGACTGCTGCCGGACATCCCGGTGTTCGTGGACAGTCCGCTCTCCATGAAAGCAACGGCGATCTTCCGGAAGCATCCTGAATGTTTCGACGATGAGACGAACCGGGTCCTGAAGACGGACGATGATGTGTTCGGGTTCGAACGGCTCCATTTCATCCGCGATGCGGAGGAGTCCAAAACGCTCAACGACCGGAAAGGGTCGTGCATGATCATCGCTGCTTCCGGCATGTGCGAAGCGGGACGCATCGTGCATCATCTGGCGAACAACATCGAGAACCCGGACAACACGGTGATGATCGTGGGATATCAGGCGGAGCATACGCTGGGACGGAAGATCGTCGAACGGCAGCCGGAGGTCTCCATCTTCGGGGAGGTGAGGCGGTTGAATTGCGAAGTGACGGTGATGAACAACTTCAGCGCGCATGCGGACAACAACGAGCTGCTCGGCTTCGTTGAGCCGATGGACCGGTCCAAACTGAAGAACATCTTTCTCGTCCACGGCGACCTGGACCGTGCGGAAAGATTCTCCGCATCGCTGAAGGAACACCGCTTCCAGCGGGTCGACATCCCGGAGCGGCTGCAGACGTTCACGTTCTGAGACTACGGCAGCCGGTACTGCAGCCCCAGCTGGTAGAGATGCTGATAGAATCCTTCCTTCGGCGGAATGAGATAGTATGATCGTATCCCGGACCAGACCGACCGCACGGCGCTTCCGGTGATCACAACGCCGGAGAGCGCGGTCCATTCGAATCCGGCGGTCATGAATCGTTGATCGATCCTCATCGCGGTTGGACTCTTCTGCGGCGAGGACTCTGTGAAATATCCGCCGCGAAGATACAGCAGCGGATGCGGTTTCAGCAGAACACCAACATGCACATCGACCGTGCTCTCATATGTCACGGAGAGCTCCGACCAACCCTCCATCTCGATCTCCGCCATCAGCGACATTACTTCCGTCACTTCCCATACACATCCCGCCTGCGCCGTGACCGGGAACCGTGCTGAATATTGCCAATCGTACGGTTCAAATGCACGAATCACGGCATTGTTACCGTCGTTGCTCGTATCGGTTATGGAACGCGGCAAATTATCGCTCACAGGACTGAAGAGAACGTTCTCAGACAAGCGAAGCGAACCGCCCAGATGCACGGTTGCAAAAGGTTTTCCATACAATCCGGCGATCATGAACAATCCTGTGCCGTGACCCGTCGCGGAGACAGTGAATATCTCATCGTACGAAGACACGATATTCATTCCTGTGGAGAGTCCAATGGAAAGACCATCATCCAGGACGAAGGAAGCAGACGCGATCGCCGCATGGACCCGGATCCTCTGCATTGCATTCCAAACCTCTTCCGTTCCCTCGGGTTGTTGGACGGTGGTGACCTTAACTTCCCCATAGTCATATGCTCGATCATACTGCGAAGCATAGGCCAGCGCCCAATGGAAGTTCCCGGTGGATACGGATATCTGTCCGAAGGAAGGGAGAAGGTATTGGCCATCTATGGTGAGGTCGGCAATGTATGCTGCTTCGCTTCGTTTACCGAACTCTGCGTACAAGGTCGGAGAAGGAGCGCGGAGCAATGCCGGATTGTTGAACGGGGCAGACAAAGAACCGGCTTCCGCCGACCGCACACCTCCGGAAGCCCACTCGGCGGCACCGATGCGGGAGAAGGAGAGATGGTCGATGATATCGAAGGGGTACCGAGAGAGACCTTGTGAATATCCGGTGCTGCTCAGCAGGGAGAGGAGGAGTACAAAGACGGTATGGCGAAAAGAGCGTTGCATGACACTTCAATAGTGTGTTCAACGTAATGAATAATCATCGGAAGGACAATGAGAATATCGGGACGATCCAAAGAGTCCTGAATAAAACGCACGCGGAAAGGAAGTGCATCACCGCTTTCGGCGCGCCGACATCCCGGAGCGGCTGCAGACGTTCACGTTCTGAGTCTATTGCAGCCGGTACAAAAGCCCCAGCTGGTAGAGATGCTGATAGAATCCTTCCTTTGGCGGAGCGAAGAAGGATGATCGTGTCGCGGACCAGACCGACCGCACGGCGCTTCCGGTGATCACAACGCCGGAGAGTGCGGTCCATTCGAATCCGGCGGTCATGAACTTCTGATCGATCTTCAGCGCGGTAGGACTATTCTGCGGCGAGGACTCTGTGAAGTATCCGCCGCGAAGACGCAGCAGCGGATGCGGTTTCAGCAGAACACCAACATGCGCATCGACCGTGCTCTCATATGTCACGGAGTGCTCCGACCAATCCTCCATTTCGATCTCCGCCATCAGCGACAGTAATTCCGTCACTTCCCATACACCTCCCACCTGTGCTGTGACCGGGAATCGTGCTCTGATCTGCTGAGTGGATGTTTCAAGAACGCGGCTCGTACCAATGGTACTGTCCAAGGGCGGATCGACATCGATCAGCTGCAGGCCGTCGTATACAGGGCTGAAGAGTACATTCTCAGACAATCGAAGCGAACCGCCAAGATGCAGTGTGGAGCCAAGTTTACCATACACACCGGCGATCACGAATGCTCCCGATCCGTTACCTGTCACCGAGATCTTGTAGAATTTGTTGTGCACCGTAACGACATTCGTGCCGACGGAGAGTCCAACGGAGAATCTATCATCCAGAACGAATGCTACGGAAGCGATCCCCGTGTGGACCCGGACCCGGTCGGATCCACTCGCCATCTCACCCGTTCCTTCGGGGTTTTCTACGGTGGTGATCTCAACTTCCCCATAATCATATGCACGATCATACAGCGAAGCATAGGCCAGCGCCCAGTGGAAGTCCCCGGTGGAGACGGATATCTGTCCGAAGGAAGGGAGAAGGTGTTGACCATCCATTGTGATGTCGGCAATGAATGCCGCTTCGCTTCGTTTGCCGAACTCAGTGTACAGCGTCAGGGAAGGAGCGCGGAGCAATGCCGGATTGTTGAACGGGGCAGACGAAGAACCGGCTTCTGCCGACCGCACACCTCCGGAAGCCCACTCGGCAGTTCCGATGCGGGAGAAGGAGAGATGGTCGACGACGTCGTAGGGAGGCACGGAAACAGCCTGGGAGAACAGCGAGGTGACCGTCAGTACGGTAAGGAGGAACAGAGGGGTGATATGGCGTCGCCGGAATATCATGAACACAGCTGTGCGGAACATACACACGATGTGTTCAACGTACTGAATAATCATCGGAAGGACAATCAGAAAAATCGGCGCTGACCGACAGCAGATATTCGGGTTGATACAAACGCTCATTTCCGTACAAGACAACGCCGCATCATCATGATGCGGCGTTGTCGTTCCATGAGGTTCCGTCCCGGCTACTTCACGAACGGATCTGACCATTTTGCATCGGTGTAGATGTTCGTCCCCGCCAGTGTCCGGATGAATGCGATGAGTGCATCCTTCTCTTGCTGTGTTAAATGGAGCCGCTGCGGATTGCCGGCCGGGCGGAGACGCGGATCGAGATTGGTGTTCCCCGTAACAACGATACTGTCGTAATGGTTGATCACGGTGATCAGCTGACTCGATGCGCCGATATGCATGAACGGACCGTTCGCCGTGCCGTCCGCCTTCACCACATCACGAAGGCTCGGCGCCCGCGTTACGGTGACATCCGTCCCTCCGCCGATCTTTCCGATGACGCCGTTGTTCAGCGAGCGGGGATCGACATCGAATTCCGGTCCTGCATGACAGCCGGCGCATCCTGCGCCGCCGCTGGTACGGTTCCCGGCGCCGTCGAATTGCGGCGGTGCAAAGAAGAGGTTCTTCCCCTGGTTCTCCTGCGGGGTGTAATTAAGGAACGGGGCCTGGTCATTCCCCGCCGCGGCGCGGCCGGCATCATACTTGGAATCGAACGACTGGATGCTCCGGATGAACTGTGCGAGACATTCCTGCATGCGCACTTCGGTGACGGCGGCATCGCCATAGGCGGCAGTGAACAGTTCCTTATAGTACTCCACTCCCTGCAGTTTCGTGAGCAGCACACTCAGCGCCGGGTCACCGTCCGCACCGCTGTATCCCATCTCCGCATGGTCCTGGATAGGGCGGGTCGTCTGGGCCTCCAGCGTTGCCGCACGTTCATCCCAGAAGAATCTCGGTTCGTTCGCAAAGCGGGCATTCACCAGACGCATCGCATGGCGGCCGGTGGTGCCGTTCACACCGATGCTTGCCGTTGCCGTATCGCTGAACGCGAACTGCTGCAGATGACACGAGGCGCAGGAGATGCTGTTGGCGGTGGAGAGTTTCTTGTCATAGAACAGCACACGTCCGATCGCCGCTTTCTTGTTGGTGATAACGTTCGCCATTCCGTTATCCTTGGTGATGTAGGAGGGGATGGTCTGAGCGGCGTAATTCGGCAGCGCATTCAGGTCGATGGCGGTTCCAAAGGCCGCGGAGACTGCCGGGGTTGATTGCGTCGCGGCAGCGGCGGACGTGGTCTCATCCTTTTTGCAGGAGCTCAGCAGGAAGAGAGAACAGAAAAGGAATGCAAGGAACGGAACGCGGATGGTGTTGGTCATACCAGAACTCCCCGGATAGTGGTTGATGGATGTGGTTCTGGTATGTTATACGACAAACGTTCGGACATCCTTCGCTGATCCCGGCCGGTCAGCGTCTTCGCTGTTCTTTCGGACTGAACAGTTCCGCTAATTCCCGCGAAAAAGCATCGAACTCCTTCATTTGATCGGGCCGGCACAATCCTTTCACTGCCAGTACATGATCGAAATGCGCCCGCTCGATCGACTGCAGCAGCGTTCCCAGAACAGCGGTGAGGGAATCCACTTTGGCTGCATCGGGTGCAGAGAGCGTTGCATATAATTCCCGGCGGACACCTTCCAGCCGTTCGGATGTTTCGCGGATAGTGCTGCGGTGCTGTTCAATGAGCGCTTCGTACCGTTCCACTTGTTCCCGGTCCAGCCGCAGCCGTTCGATGATGATCTGCTTCGGACGGCCCGGTCCGCCGGGGCCTTCGGGATGGGGCGGTTTGGTAACGAACATGAAGATGATCAGGGCGATGTTCATCACCATCAGCACAGCAACAGCGGTCGTCAACAGAGAGGATCTATTCATACGGGTCAAAGGAAGTTGTGAGGTGCAGTTCCTGAGCGATACGGATGGTGCCGTTCGGCTCATCGGATGGAGAGACAGACGCGGAGACCGCCGCAGCATTCAGCAGCGCCAGCACCACCAGTGCTCCGATCAGTGTGAACCGCAGAGCGGGTGTTGCTGCGACTTGTGCGGACGCAGCGATGCGCTGTTCGATCCTGGTGAGCAGGAACGGCGGTGCTTCCACACGGCGGAGTTTGCGGAATCTATCCAGTTCGGTATCGATCTTCATACGGTTCTCCATGGTGATACGATCATTTCCCGTCAATCCTTCGCTGCTGTTCCAACATTTCGGAAAGGTTGCTTTTTGCGCGCTGTACGAGCGATTCCAGCGCTTTGGGCGGGATCTCCATGATCTCTGCCGCCTCCTGCTGGGAGCGGTCTTCTATCTTAGTGAGGATCAGTGTGGTCCGCTGCCGGGGAGGCAGCCGGTCGATCAGGGAGAAGAGATTCCGAAGTTCCTCGGCATCCTCCATCTGCACGCCGGGATGGTCGAAATGTCCGGGATCATGCATCGTGCCGTCACTGTCCGGTACAAAGAGCGATGTGATGAACGCGAACCGTTTCTTGGTCCTGCGAGCTTTCAGGTGATCGAGACAGTGATTGACGGTGATACGATAGACCCACGTTGTGATGGATGCAGCGGCGGGATCGAATGCGTGCAGATGATGATGGACCTTCACAAAGACCTCCTGCGTGAGGTCCTGTGCATCATCCGTGTTGTGGACGTACTGCAGCGCAAGATTGTAGACAAGGTCCTTGCATTCGTGGTAGACCTCCCGGAAGGAGGGGGGAGGGGTCATCGTTTATAATTCTTTTCATACATGTCGATCCACTGCTGCATCGACATCTTTGCCGCCAGCGCACCGATCAGCTTCACCGGGATGTTCTCCGGTTTCTTGAAGCGGATGCAGCTCTTCCCCATGTCCAGCTTGCCGATGCCGAGCTTCGTGTACTCCGCCGTGAACCAGTCGAGCAGTTTCTTGTCCGCATACACTCCCATGTGATAGACGGCGATGAAGTTCTTCTGCGATGCGATGTTCATGAACGGCAGCGGGTCCTTGGGACTGCAATGATAGCCGTCCGGATAGATGGAGTGCGGGATCACGTAGCCGATCATGCCGTAGCTCATCTGTTCCTTGAATCCTTTGGAGAGGTTCTTCTTCACCTCTTTGCGGAGCGCGAGGATCGCCTTCTTCCGGTCCTCCGGCAGTTCGGCTAGATAGTCATCGACGGTAGCAGCTTTGGATTGCATGCGGTCCTTTCCTCTGATCAGAGTTTTGATGTTCGTTTTTTGGATGCGGCCGGTGTCCGCCGCTTGGTTGTCCCCGTGGTGCGGGACGGCTTCCGCTTTTTCACCGTCATCTGTTCCAGCACGCTGCGCATGTCGAAGAAGGCCCACATCCCTTCGATGCGGCCGTTCTCGATGGTGAAGATATCCATGCCGGTGATGGAACAGCGCTGATGGGTCGGCGCGATCCCGCGGAACGGATGCTCGTGCGTGCCGGTCATGCGCCAGACCACCACCACTTGGTTCTCTTCGGCGATCTCGTTCTCCACCGAAACATACAGATCCGGGAAGGCGAGCCGCGCGTTGGCCACGAAATCATAGAGCGCATCCGGCATACCGCGGACCGGCTTCCTGAACGCAGGGCCGGAGAAGATGAACGAAGGGGAGAAGAGCTCCTTGATGAGCTCGTACTTTCCCTTGTTAAGAACTTCCGTGAAATAGCGGCGAACGAGCACCTTGTTGCGGTCGGGCATACCACCTCCTTATGGAGACGTTACGCGAAACATAAGAAAGTCCGCCGCAAGGAGCAAGCGCGTCCGCCGTGCTCACGCTACAATTCGTATTCCACACCGAAGATGGGGAGCAGGTTCCACTGATAGATGGTATCCTGTCCGTTCTCTTTCTCGTTCCAGAAATAGGTCG
>JAVBYA010000189.1 GCA_030824295.1 Bacteroidota bacterium | reverse complement strand
TGCAGAAGGCGTTCGACGGATTCGTGGAACAGATCAAGACCACGCTCATCCAGGTGTCGGAGAGTTCGGCTGCCGTTGCCAGTGCCAGCACGCAGATCAGCTCCTCCACCGAAGAACTTGCTGCCGGTGCACAGGAACAGAGCTCCCAGGCGGGTGAAGTCGCAACTGCTGTCGAAGAGATGACCAAGACCCTCGGTGAGACCACCGAGAATGTCCGCAAAGTGGCGGACGGCGCCCGCGATGCCAAGGAATCGGCCCGCAAAGGGGGCGATGTGGTCGGTCAGACCATCTCCGGTATGAAACGGATCGCCGATGTGGTCAATCAATCTGCCGAACAGGTGAAGATCCTCGGCGCATCAAGCGATAAGATCGGCGAGATCATCGGCGTGATCGACGACATCGCGGACCAGACCAATCTGCTGGCATTGAACGCTGCCATCGAAGCAGCACGCGCCGGCGAACAGGGACGCGGGTTCGCCGTTGTGGCGGACGAAGTGCGCAAACTGGCCGAGCGGACCTCCAAAGCGACCAAAGAGATCGCTGCGATGATCCGTCAGATCCAGACCGATACGAGCCAGGCGGTCGCATCGATGGATAAAGGAACGCAGGAGGTCGGTACCGGCATCTCGCTCGCCGAACAGGCCGGCACCATGCTGAACGATATCGTCGGCAACGCACAGTCCGTGGCCGACATGGTCGGACAGATCGCCGCTGCCAGCGAACAGCAATCCAGCGCCAGTGAACAGATCAGCAAGAACGTGGAAGCGATCAGCACTGTAACGCAGCAGAGCGCCAGCGGAACGCAGCAGATCGCCCGCACGGCAGAGGACCTGAACCGTCTCACCGAGAATCTGCAGCAGCTGCTCAGCAAGTTCAATCTGAGCGGAGCAACAGCAGGCGGACGTACCGAAAGTTATCAGCGTCCGAAACCGACCGTGCAGAAGTCCCGCAAAGCGGTGACCGAACACGGCCGTCTTGTGGAACATTGATCACCGATACACTGCCTGCGGTACCGTTGCCGGTGCCGCAGGCACTGATGGCAAGTCAGATGATGTGATCCCCCTCAATTGCTGTCCATGAAGGAATACGACCATGAAATGGTTCATCGATCTCTCCGTCCGTGCAAAACTCCTCTCCGCATTCGGTACCATCGCTGTGGTTGCTGCAGTGATCGGCTGGTTCGGCTATTCGACCTCTTCCGGTATCCTCACCCACATGAACGGAATCTATGATGACCGGCTCATTCCGATCAGGGACCTGGGGTATGCGAATGCTGCTCTGCTCGTTGCCCGCGGTGATACACGCAATGCAATGTCCACGACCGATCCGTCGGAACGGAAACGGTATCTGGACATCGCACTCTCGCAGTCTGCGGTCGTCGATCGATTGATCGAGAAGTACAGCGCGACCACTCTGGTACAGGAAGAGAAGGATACATTGAAACTGTTCCTTGCGAATTGGAACTCCTACAAGCAGTCCCGCGACCGCGCCTTCGACCATGCGCTGGCCATGCGGACACCGCAGGCGCTCGAGATCCTGGACGGCGACGCCAGGAAATCGCTGACCGCAGCCCGGAAGAATCTCCGGAGTCTCATCGATATCAATGCGCGGGTGGCGGATGTGATGCGCGATGAATCGGTCGCCGATGCATCGGACGGCATCAACAGTATCATATTGCTTCTCATCTTCGGTATCGCCGTCTCCGCCGGATTGGGGATCTTCATTGCAAAGATCATCGCCGATCCGCTGAATATGGTAGTGACGAATATTGAGAATGCCGATCTGAATTCGCGGTTCAACTCCGACCGGAAGGATGAGATCGGGGGGCTGCAGCGTTCCTTCGACGGTTTCGTCTCCTCCATCAAATCGACACTTGTTCAAGTCTCCGAGGCATCGGCTGCTGTGGCAAGCGCCAGTACGGAGATCAGCTCCTCCACCGAAGAACTTGCCGCCGGTTCCCAGGAACAGAGCACGCAGGCGGCAGAGGTGGCCGGTGCAGTGGAAGAGATGACCCGCACTATCATTGAGAATTCACGCAACGCCAGCGACACCGCCGAGACAGCCCGGAAGGCCCGTGAGACTGCCGCTGCCGGCGGGAAGGTCGTGGAACGCACAGTGGCCGGAATGCGCGAGATCGCTGAGGTCGTCAACACGTCCGCAGCCACGGTAAAGGAACTCGGTCACTCCAGCGATCAGATCGGCGAGATCATCAGCACCATCGAGGATATCGCGGATCAGACGAATCTTCTGGCCCTCAATGCCGCCATCGAAGCGGCGCGGGCAGGTGATCAGGGACGCGGGTTCGCCGTCGTGGCGGATGAAGTGCGCAAACTGGCGGAACGGACATCCAAAGCGACCAAAGAGATTGCGGGGATGATCAAGAAGATCCAGACCGATACGGTACAGGCGGTGGAAGCGATCGAACGGGGCACCGTGAAGATGAACGACGGGATCGCACTGGCTGACCAGGCCGGAGTATCGCTGAAGGAGATCATGGAGATCAGTCAGGCAGTGACGGATAAAGTGACGCAGATCGCCGCGGCCAGCGAGGAGCAATCCAGTGCCAGCGAACAGATCAGCAAGAATGTGGAGGGCATCAGCGCCGTGACGCATCAAAGCGCCAGCGGAACGCAGCAGATCGCCCGCACGGCAGAGGATCTGAACCGCCTCACCGAGAACCTGCAGCAGGTGTTGGAACAGTTCAAGATCGAACCGGATGCGCGTCAGCGTCCCGCCGCCATGACGCCGAAGTCGCGGAAAGCAGTGAACAGCAGCGGCCGCATTGTAGAAGCGGTGTAAGAGAAGCAGAGAACACCATCGTACATCAACTGTAGGATGCAGAACATGTCGAATACCGTCAATGGAACAGAGCGTACGGCAGCACGCTCGAAGACTGCAACAGCAGCCGGTTCCCGGATGCTGCGCCGCCGCATCATCCTCGGAGCTGCTGCTTCCGGACTGCTGATCATCGCCGTTGTTGCCCTGATGGTCCGGCAAACGTACAGCGTGCTGGAAGGACTGCAGCTGCGCGTGAAGTACGACGAGCAGATGCTGGAACAATGCTCCGCGCTCTATGCGTCCGGACTGCAGATGGGACAGGCAACGCGGAACATCATCCTGAATCCGTCGGACACGAAAGCCGCGGCGAACCATCAGGCGGCGTGGGGAGAAGTGACCACAGCGTTGAAAGTGGCCGGTGAACTGACGGAGACCTTCGTGCCCGGGAACACGCAGCAGCGTGAGCAGCTTAGCTCACTCACATCACTGATGAATGAGGATGAGCGGCTGCAGATGAAAGCTCAGGAAATGGCGAAGAACAACGATCGGAACGGGGCGGTCGCGTTCATCAATACACAGGAGACCAAACGATGGCGCGATGCAAAGAAGATCATCCTGGAGATGCGGGACGCGCAGCGGGCAAAGATGGAAGCGGATCTGCTGGTGCTTGCCGGTGAGACCGAACGGATGTGGTACGTCCTCTCCGGGTCCGTTCTGATGCTGCTGGCGATGATCGGCGTTGCATGTGTGTACTTCCTGCGCAATGTGGTCACACCGATCGGACAGGTTGCGTCGGCGCTCCATCATGCCGACATCCATTCAACCCTGCAAAGCGGCCGCACGGATGAGATCGGCGAGTTGGAGCAGGCATTCGATTCCTTTGTCGCCGACATCCGGTCCACACTGGAACGGGTCTCTGCAACCTCCGTGAACGTTGTGCATGCCGGCCGGCGGATCACTGCCGCGACCGACCAGTTGTCCCATGGCGCCGCTGCGCAATCGTCGCAGACGGCAGAGGTCTCCGATTCCATGGACCGGATGGCAGGTTCGATGGAAGCGATGTCGCAGCAGGCTGAATCGGCTGTTCGTGCCGCTGCCGATGCGGAGGAATCTGCCCGTCATGGCGGCACTGTGGTGAACAGTACCATCGAAGGGATGCAGCGCATCGCCGTTGTTGTGAACAACAGCGCATCGCAGATCAAAGCACTCGGCGCTTCCAGCGACCGCATCGGTGAGATCATCGGCGTCATCGACGAGATCGCGGACCAGACCAATCTTCTGGCACTGAACGCCGCCATCGAAGCGGCGCGGGCCGGTGATCAGGGGCGCGGGTTCGCCGTGGTGGCGGATGAAGTGCGGAAATTGGCCGAGCGCACATCCCGGGCGACCAAGGAGATCGCCGGAATGATCCGGCAGATACAGAACGATACCGGGAATGCGGTCTCTTCGATGGATGAAGGGACGCGGGAAGTGGGCGAAGGGATCGTGAGGGCAGAGAATGCCGGCACCGTGCTCTCGGGCATCGTGGAGAAAGCGCATTCCGTGGCCGATGCCGTTCAATCCATCGTCGGGTCGAGCGGATCGCAGACCGAAGCCGGACGGAGGGTCTCGGAAAAGGTGAAGATGATCAACGAGGTCACGCGGCAGGTGGAATCCGATGCGGTCGAGATCGCCGGCATCACCATCGATCTGAACAACGAAAGCGAGGAACTGCAGCAGCTCCTCGGGAAATTCTCCCTCGGAGCCGGTGCATCGGTATCGAACGGCTCGGGGAAGAAGGAACACAGGAATGCTTCAATCCCGAAGTCATCGACCGGTACACGTTCCCCATCAATGATGATCACAGAAGGAGAAGACCAATGAAACACCTTCACTGTTTACTGATACTTTCCGCTCTCTGCAGCGGACCGCTCCAATCCCAGAATTTCTCCAAGGTGATCGAGATCGTCGGCGGAATGGAAGAGACGATGAAAGGGATGATTGCGCAGGAGGAGCAGATGCGGAAATCCGAGATCGCGGCACTGCGCACCGATCTGAATTCGCTCAAGAGCGTCATCCTCCGGGGTGCTGCAGACGGCACCGAACAGGCCGCACCGGCGGCCGGCAGCGAACTCTCCATTGTGGAACGCCTGGAAGCGCTGGAATCCCGATTCGCCTCCCGTGAAGCAAACGGCGGGATGTCGCAGCTGACAGGTCAGCTCGACCAGCTGCTGGGAGAACTGAAGAATGTCATCAACGAAGGAAAGAAACAGCAGGACCGCCCGGCTCCTGTCCCGTCCATCTATTCTTTCTCCGGCCAGGTGCGGCACCGCGGCGAACTCGACGGCAGGACCTTCGCGCCGGAAGCGCGCACACTGGGCTACAACCTCCTCCGCACCCGCCTGAATCTGCAGATCGTACCGTTGACGGATGTGAAACTGTTCGTGCAGGTGCAGGATTCCCGGCTCTTCGGCGCAGGCAATCCCGCATTGAACCGCGGCGTGCAGGACGGCATGTCCAAGAACATCGAATTCCACCAGGCATACTTCTCCGTGCAGAACCTCTATGATATGCCGGTGAGTGTCCGCATCGGCCGCCAGGAGATGGCATACGGAAAACAGCGTCTCATTGCCAGTGCGGGATGGAACAACGTCGGCAATACGTTCGATGCCGGTTCCGTGCAGTGGAAACAAGGGAGCTTCAGTCTCGACCTCTTCATGGCCGAACTGGTCGGAGCCCAGACCACCACCAGCGGCGAGCATCTCGGCGGAGCCTATGCGTTCTATCGATTCGATGTGCCGCTGACGGCAGATCTCTTCCTGTTCATGGACAATAATACCACGCCGCTCACCAAAGGACCGGACAAAGGGAAGTCCCGGCTGGACCGCACGTCACTCGGTACGACGGTGAACGGGAAGTCCGCTCCGTTCGATTACGAGGTGGAACTGATCCTTCAGCGCGGTTCACTTGCTGTCACGGACAGCTCTGCGGTCGCGGACATCAATGCTGACCTCTTCTGCGTCGGCGGCGGCATGCTGCTCGATGCGGAGTCGAAACTCCGGCTCGGCGTGAAGTTCCAGCGCATGTCCGGCGATGCGGACCAGATGAGCGGTACGTACACCGCATACAATACGTTGTTCTCATCCGCGCATTCGTTCTTCGGGTATATGGATTTCTTCCCGAAGACCCTCCCGCAGTACGGTGTGCAGGCCTTGTCTCTGCATGCCTCGGCGGACATTGCCGAGAAAGTGTCGATGACCGGAGATGCGTATCTCTATCGCTTCGATGCGGAGCCGACCATCAAGACCGCGTCCGGTGCCATCGTGAAGGACCGGTCGCTTGGGTATGAGGCGGATGTGACCGTGACCCATCGGTACAACGCCAGCATCACTGTGAACGGCGGAGTATCCGCGTTCGTCCCCGAACCTGCCATGCGCGCAGTGAAAGGTCCGGCGGTCTCGTATTGGACGTATCTGATGACCGTTGTGAGTTTCTGAACACGGTACGCGGGAAGCGGAAGCGTAAGCATCGTCATACAACCGCTCGATAGTTTCAGTTACTCAACCTGATGTTCAATGGTGCGGCATATGAAAACGCCAATGGTTGGACATCTGCTGTGATACATACAAAAACGGAGAGAACGTTGTGAACAGGAAGTTGCCATATGTTGTCGCAGCATTGCTGACCATGCTCGTACTGCATGGTCAGGCGCAAAGCCCGTCCAAACCGTTGTCGGTAAAGGAACAGCTGGAACAACTGGCAGCGGAGGAAGCAGCGAAAGAAGCGGTGAAACCGCAGTCCCCGGCTCCGGCAGTTGCACCGGTGGTGCGCCGAGTCCCTGCTCCGGCACCGGTCCGGGAACAGAAACAACCGGAACGGACAGCAACGGCCGTTGTCATTCCTGCTGCAGCAACTGTTGCCGCGGTGACGACCCGTGAGGAGGTCCGTCCGGCGAACGTTGCACTGCAGGATGCCGATGCCGTTCATCCGGCGGTATGGATCGGCGCCGGCACACTCCTGCTGCTCGGAATCGGCGTTGTACTCCGCCGCCGCCTGCGGAAATGGTTCGATGACCTCACGGTGCGGACGAAGATCGCGGTCGTGTCCGTGGCTTCGGTCGTGCCGCTCGTTCTGTTCATCCTGGGATATCTCATCCCGACATACGCGCAGGATAAGTTCAACGAACGGAGTGCGGCAACGCGGCAGGTGGTGGATATCGCGTACAATTTGATGAAGGAATATGATGACAGGATCCGAACCGGAGAATTCACCGAGGCAGAAGCAAAGAAACGGTACATCGACCGCATCAACCGGATGCGGTACAATGAGAACGACTACATGTGGCTGAACGATCTCCAGCCCCGGATGATCTTCCACCCGATGAAGAAGGAGATGAACGGTGCGGACCTGAGCGACTATAAGGACCCGCACGGCCGGAAACTCTTCGTGGACATGGCGAACATCTGCCGTGAACAGGGAGAAGGTTCGGTGCTGTACGAATGGCCGAAACCTGGACAGGATAAACCTGCACTCAAGATCTCCTACGTCCGATTGTACCGTCCCTGGGGATGGATCGTCGGCAGCGGAGTGTATGCCGACGATATTCAGACCCAGGTGGCCGGGATGCGCTGGAATATCATGGCGGGCGCATTCCTCGTGTCCCTCATCGCGGTCGGATTCGGACTGGTGGTCGGCGGATGGTACAAGAAGGACCTTTCGGAAGTGGTGCAGAAGATGGACCATGCAGAACTCCGGATGCGATTCCGTTCCGAGCGGAAGGATGAGATCGGTGCACTGCAGCGGTCGTTCGATGCATTCGTATCGAACATCCACGATACGCTATCCGAGGTGATGCATGCATCCGAAAGGGTCGCCGGCGCAACGGTAGAGATCAGCAGCAGTGCGGAGCAGCTTGCGGCCGGCAGCGAGGAGCAGAGTTCTCAGGCCAATGAAGTGACCTCGGCCGTTACCGATATGACCGCGACCATCAGCAGCAACGCGAAGAATGCGGCCGCAGCCGCTGCCATCGCTCGGCAGGCTAAGGAAGCGGCGTATGAAGGGGGGCGTGTCGTGGAAAGGACCGTGAACGGGATGCGGACGATCGCCGATGTCGTGGAACAATCCGCTGAGACCGTGCAGACGCTTGGGAAATCCAGTGATGAGATCGGTGAGATCGTGCTGGTCATCAACGAGATCGCGGACCAGACGAACCTGCTGGCGCTCAACGCCGCCATCGAAGCGGCACGTGCCGGCGATCAGGGAAGAGGGTTCGCCGTTGTGGCGGACGAAGTGCGGAAATTGGCGGAGCGGACCTCCAAAGCAACACAGGAGATCGGTTCCATGATCGGGCGGATCCAGACCGAGACCAAGCGCGCCGTAGGTGTGATGCATGAGGGGACCCGCAAAGTGCACGACGGCATCGAACAGGCGGACAAAGCAGGCGCAGCGTTGAAAGAGATCGTCGATGTGAGCCAGCGGGTGACGGACATGGTCTCCCAGATCGCGGAAGCGGATGAGCGGCAGAGCACCGTATCCGAGATGATCACAAAGAATGTCGACGGCATCAGCGCGGTGGCACATGAAAGTGCGAACAGTACACAGCAGATCGCCAGAGCGGCCGAGGACCTGAACCGCATGACCGAACAGCTGCAGCAGACATTGTCACAGTTCAATCTTGGGACCGGTGAGAATGCGGCAGGCATTGCGGCGCCGGCAAGCCCGCCGCACGCACCGGTGCGTTCACGGAAAGCAGTGGCCGAGAACGGGATGATCGTGGAACATCGTTGAACGGTCCGCACGGACGGCGATGCGGTGGATGAGAACAGAGTACACACGGATGAATCAACTATCACACATGGAGGTAATATGAAGGAACACACAGCGTACCGTCCGATCCTGTCGGCGGTCATCATGTTTTTGGCATCACTTCCGCTCTGGGGGCAGAGCAGCGTCCCGTTCGGACAGCAGATCGCGCTGCTCAAGATGCTGAAGCCCGATCTGGTGACCGTAGGGGTCCTGACCAATTCGCTCAATGAGGAGAAGAAACAGCAGTTGATTCGAAGCTCCCTGCAGCAGGGGGTGAATGTCTTCGTCGCGGTGCCGAACGATGTGCGGGACATTCCTGTGCTGTACAAGAAGATGATCGAGGAGAAAAAAGTGCAGCTGATCATCATCCCGAACATCGAGGACCGCATCCTGCTCGGCATCGGATATGAGTATCTGAAGGAGAACTCTCTGCTCGATCGCATCGGCGTCTGCGTTCCGGATGTGAAGTTCATTGCGAACGGAGCGTTCTTCGCGGTCATCAAAGAGGATGGCAAATTGATCGTCACCGTCAATCAACGCATCGCCGCACTCGTCGGCGCAACGATTCCGGTGCAGCAGAATCCGTCGATCTCATTCGTTGCACGTTAAGGACAAGGGAGGAAACGTGAAGATCCAAGTGAAAGTATTGCTGCCCGTTGCGGCATTATGTCTGGTGCTCACCGTCTCCATCAGTACGTTGTTCGTCTGGCGGTACGGCAGTGAGGTCGAACGGGAATTCGACAACCATGGGTTCTCCCTGCTGTCGAATCTTGCGACCAACGGCCGCATCGGCCTGTTGATGGGGGATCCGTCGCAGCTGCAGAAGACCATGGAGATGTTCGACGGGATGGAGCAATTCCGGTACGCGGCATTCCTGGACCAGAACGGGACGGTCCTGTTCGAACAAGGGACGCCTGCAGACCTGAGCGGGATCGGTCCGCTCTCCGAGTTGAAAGGGAAGGACTCGTACCATACCACCACTGCGCTCGGAGATGAAGTGGAGATCTACCGGCGGCCGGTGCATGCCCGCGGAACCGAAGGAGCTCCGATCGGCTATGTGATGATGGCGATGTCGAGAACGGAACTGACCTCCAGCGCCCGCCAGAGTCTCTGGTGGTCGGGCGGGATCGCCGCCGTACTGTTGCTGATGGTCGTCGGGACGATGCGCATCATCGTGAACCGCACCATCATTGCACCGATCCTCTCCGTGGTCCGCATCATCTCCAACGCCGATCTGAACAGCAGATTCAATGCGGTGGAGAAGGACGAGGTCGGCGATCTGCAGCGGGCATTCGACCGGTTCCTCGGTTCGATCCGGGAAACACTCGTCAGCGTCGGCACGACGGCGACGAAAGTGGCTTCGGCAACCGCAGAGATCAGTTCCTCCACAGAAGAGATGGCGGCCGGCTCGCAGGAGCAAAGCACCCAGACGGCGGAGATCGCCGCTGCGGTGGAACAGATGTCCAGAACGTTGGAGGATGGCAGCCGTAACATCGAAACAGCGGCGGCATCGGCCAAGAAAGCGGGCGTGGAAGCGCAGCAGGGCGGACGCGTCGTCAATGACACCATCGCCGGCATGAAACGCATCGCCGATGTTGTTACTCAATCCGCCGAGCAGGTGCGCGTCCTGGGAGCATCCAGCGACAAGATCGGAGAGATCATCGGAGTGATCGATGAGATCGCGGACCAGACGAATCTGCTGGCACTCAACGCCGCCATCGAAGCGGCACGGGCCGGCGATCAGGGACGCGGGTTCGCGGTCGTCGCCGATGAAGTGCGCAAGCTGGCCGAGCGGACCACGAAG
>JAVBYA010000131.1 GCA_030824295.1 Bacteroidota bacterium | reverse complement strand
CGGTCATCAAGAATGCCGAACAGAAGAATCTGGCCGGTATCGCCCGCTCGCTCAATGACCTGGCGACCCGTGCCCGTAACAAGAAACTGATGCCGGACGAAGTGACCGGCGGAACGTTCACCGTCACGAATCCCGGCGGATTCGGCAATCTCTACGGTTTCCCGATCATCAATCAGCCGCAGGTCGCGATCCTTGGCGTCGGAGCGATCAAGAAACGTCCGGTGGTGATCGATGATGCCATCGCGATCCGTTCCATGGTCTACATCTCAATGTCGTACGATCATCGCATCGTCGACGGTGCTCTCGGCGGCATGTTCATGCAGAAAGTTGTACACTATCTCGAGAATTTCGACGTCACACAGGCAGTCTAAGAATGGAAATCGTCATACAGGAAATACCCGCTGCCTCTGCCGAAACTCCCGTGCCGGAGAAGCACATCCGTAAACCGGAATGGCTGAAAGCTCGTGTGCCGGGCGGTGAAAACTATTCCCGTCTGAAGACGATGATCGAGGACCGGAAACTCCACACCGTCTGTGAGGAAGCGCGCTGTCCGAACATGGGAGAGTGCTGGAACTCCGGCACCGCGACGTTCATGATCCTCGGCGACACATGTACTCGAAGCTGCGGATTCTGCAATGTGAAGACCGGTAAGATGCACGTGGTGGACGAGGATGAACCGCGCCGCGTCGGCGAAGCCGTCGCCTTGATGAACCTCCGTCATGCGGTCATCACCAGTGTGAACAGGGATGAATTGTTCGACGGCGGCGCCCACATCTTCGCCAACACCATTCAGGAGATCCGTCAGCGTCTTCCGCACTGTAGAGTGGAGGTCCTCATCCCGGATTTCATGGGAAGTGAAGAGGCACTCAACATCGTGCTGAACGCTCAGCCCGATGTGCTGAATCATAATATCGAAACGGTGCCGCGGTTGTACAGAACGGTCCGTCCGCAGGCGCACTACCATCGTACACTGGAACTACTCGAACGGGCAAAACAGCGCGGTTACACCACCAAGACCGGTCTCATGGTCGGTCTGGGTGAACGCCCGGAAGAGGTCATCGATGTGATGGCCGATCTCCGTGCAGTGGAATGCGATATCTTCACCATCGGTCAGTATCTGCAGCCGACCAAATCACATCTGCCGGTCGACCGGTATGTCCATCCCGATGAGTTTGCCATGTTCCGCGAGAAGGGGATGGCGATGGGTTTCAAACATGTACAATCAAGTCCGCTCACGCGCAGTTCGTACCATGCGGAGAAGCACGTGTAATGACAAACGCAAGAACACCTGTAACGCATACTAACCGAGGATAGAAGCTCGAATGAAAGAAGAAAAGAAGAAATCCCATAAGCCGCGTTGGGCGGACCTTGATCTGTCCAACGAGAAACTGATCAAAATGTACAAGGACATGCTCATGATCCGACGATTCGAAGAACGTTCGGCGCAGGAGTATGGCAAAGGCAAGATCGGCGGATTCTGTCATCTCTATATCGGACAGGAAGCCACCGGCGTCGGCGCGATCGCTGCTCTGCGCGAGAACGACGACTTCATCTATACGGCCTATCGCGACCACGGTCTCGCATTGGCTCGCGGTATGGATGCCAAAGGATGCATGGCGGAACTCTTCGGCAAAGTCACCGGGGTCTCGAAAGGCATCGGCGGTTCCATGCACTTCTATGATCTCTCCAAAGGATTCATGGGAGGATGGGGCATCGTCGGCGGACATCCGCCGCTTGCAGCCGGCTCTGCATTCGCTACAAAGTATCAGGGACGCGATTCCGTTACCATCTGCTTCATGGGTGAGGCTTCCACCAATCAGGGCGTGTTCCATGAAACGCTGAACATGGCACAACTCTGGAAATTACCGGTCATCTTCATCTGCGAGAACAACGGATACGGCATGGGCACCGCCATCTCCCGCGCTATGGCAGGAGAACATCTCTTTGAGAAGGCCGCCGGATACGAAATGGCGCGCGGCGCCGTGAACGGCATGGACGTCATCGAGATGTACCGTGAGATGTCCATCGCCATTGACCGTGCACGCACAGAGAGCCTTCCGACATTCCTCGAAGCACGTACCTACCGGTTCCGCGGTCATTCCATGTCCGACCCGGGTCAATACCGTACCAAAGAGGAACTCGAAGAATACAAGAAGCGCGATCCCATCGAGACATTCGCGAAGGAACTGATCGCGGAAGGTATCCTCACAGAGGCGGAGATCGAAGCATTCGATGAAGCGATCAAGACCGAGGTGGATGAAGCGGTCCAGTTCGCCGATGCCAGCCCTCAGCCTCCGCTGGAAATGCTCCACGAAAATGTCTATGCATAATTGAGCCCGGACGGCGGGAACCGTATCCGCCGCCGCACGAATAACGAAAAGGAATCACGACCAATGGCAGTGTTACAGATCCGAGAAGCAATCAATCAGGCGATCGCAGAAGAGATGGAACGCGATCCCGGCGTCTTCATCATGGGCGAAGAAGTCGCTCAATATAACGGCGCGTACAAAGTGACCCAGGGACTCTGGAAACGGTTCGGCGATAAACGTGTCATCGATACACCGATCACGGAAGCCGGTTTTGCCGGCATCGGAATCGGTGCCGCGATGACCGGCATCGGTATCCGGCCTATCGTGGAGATGATGACCTGGAATTTCGCCATCCTGGCATTCGATCAGATCATGAACCATGCGGCGAAAGCACGGTATATGTCCGCCGGACAGTTCAAGATGCCCATCGTGTTCCGCGGTCCGAACGGTCCCGCGCACATGCTCGGCGCACAGCATTCGCAGGCGCTGGAATCGATGGTCGCGCATGTTCCGGGGCTCATCGTCATGACCCCGTCCACACCGTACGATGCGAAAGGGATGCTCAAAGCCGCCATCCGTGATGACAATCCGGTCATCTTCATGGAGAGCGAACTGATGTACGGCATCAAAGGAGAAGTGCCGGACGAGGAATACCTCATCCCCATTGGAAAAGGGGATATCAAACGGGAAGGGACCGATGTCACGATCATCGCCTGGACCAAGATGGTCGCGGTCGCATTGAAAGCGGCGGAAGAATTGGAGAAGGAAGGGATCAGCGCGGAGGTCATCGATCCCCGCACGCTTCGTCCGCTGGACGAAGAGATGATTCTCACATCCGTCCGCAAGACCAACCGCTGCGTCATCGTCGAGGATTCCTGGCCGTATGCATCCGTCGGTACAGAGATCGCTCATCGCATCCATACGAAAGCATTCGATGATCTCGATGCGCCTGTGGAGAAGATCAACAGCGCCGATGTCCCGATGCCGTATGCCGAGAATCTCGAGCACGAAGCATTGCCGAGTCCCGCAAAGGTCGTCGCTGCTGTAAAAAAAGTCCTCTATCGATAATTTGTCGGCCGGAGCACTGTTCCGGTCTGTTGGAAGAAAAGGAAGATTATGGCAAAGAAAATGTTGATGCCCAAACTGAGCGACACCATGGAAGAGGGTGTCATTCTCAAGTGGCGGAAGAAAGAAGGGGAGTCCATCAAGTCCGGCGACATCCTCGCTGATATCCAGTCCGACAAAGCGGACATGGAACAGGAAGCGTACGATTCCGGCGTGATCCTGAAACTATTCGCGAAGGAAGGCGAAGGCGTGAAGGTCGGTGCACCGCTGGCCATCATCGGCAAGGCTGGAGAGGACATCTCTGCATTGCTCGCCGATACGGCACCTGCCGCTCCGGCTGCCCCTGCCGCTGCGGAAGCGATCCCTCCGGCGGCCGCTGCACCTGTGGTTTCCGCTCCTGCCGCAGCACCGGCCCCTGCTCCCGTCGTCAATACCGATGCACGCATCAAAGCGTCGCCGCTGGCCAAACGAATTGCAGCGGAGAAGAACATCGATCTGCGCACCGTTGCCGGCAGCGGTCCGTACGGCCGTATCGTGAAGGCAGATGTGGAAGGGAAGAGCGGTGCATCCATGCCGCGCAAGGTCCTGGCGCCGATGCAGACCAAAGAGATCCCGCACTCCATGATGCGCAAGACCATCGCGAAGCGTTTGCTGGAGAGCAAGACCACCATCCCGCATTTCTATCTGACGGTGGAGATGAACATGAAACGTGCGATGGAGTTCCGTACGTCGTTCATCGAAGCGACCGGCTCCAAGATCAGTTACAATGACATCGTCATGAAAGCGGTGGCGCTCGCGCTGCGCGAGAATCCGAAAGCGAACAGTTCGTTCCTTCCGGAGAAGGTCGTGCAGCATGGACGCATCGATGTGAGCGTTGCTGTGGCTGTGGACGACGGACTCATCACTCCCGTCATCCGCAATACGGACCAAAAAACTCTGTTGGAGATCTCTGCGGAAACGAAGGAACTGGCGAAGCGCGCTCGGGAAGGGAAACTGAAACCCGAGGAGTTCACCAACGGTACGTTCACCGTGAGCAATCTCGGCATGTATGATATCGAGAACTTTTCCGCCATCATCAATCCTCCCGAAGGGGCGATCCTTGCGGTCGGTTCCATCGTGGAGAAACCGGTCGTGGAGAACGGACAGATCGTTGTCGGTCATACGATGAAGGTCACCATGTCCTGCGATCACCGCGTAGTGGATGGTGCCGTAGGGGCGCAGTTCCTGCAATCCTTTAAGAAAATCGTGGAAAACCCTTTATTTCTTGTATTGTAATATTTCTCCTCCGGGAATATTGCATTTATTAATCAAAAAGCCTATATTTGTAGACTTCAATCGTACATTTTTCACATGTTTTAGGGAGAGATCACCGTGGCTTTTGTAGATAAGAGCACAACATTTTTCAGAGAAGGCGATGTGCCGCAGAAATGGTTCGTTGTGGATGCCAATGGCAAGACATTGGGACGCATCGCATCGCAGGTGGCGCGCATTCTCCGCGGAAAACACAAACCGCAGTTCACCCCGAATGCCGATATCGGTGATTTCGTCATCGTCGTCAATGCGGAAAAGATCAAAGTGACCGGCAAGCGCAGTGAGCAGAAGGAATATTTCCACTATACCGGTTATCCGGGCGGTGCGATCTTCCAGCAGTTCAAAGATGTGCTGAAGAACCATCCGGAACGCATCATCGAGCACGCCGTGAAGGGAATGATCCCGCACACGAAGCTCGGTCGTCAGATCATCAAGAAACTGAAAGTCTACGCCGGCGCGGAACATCCGCACGCCGCACAGAAACCCGAAGTCATCGAATTCAACTAAGAAGGACGTACATGCAACAAATGATCAATGCCGTCGGACGCCGTAAGACATCGGTCGCCCGTGTGTTCTTAAAGAATGGTTCTGGTAAGATCACGGTCAATGACCGTGCATTCGAAACCTATTTCCCGCTGGAAACACATCGCAATTCCATCACCAAGGCTTTCGCCGTCACAGAAACATCCGGCAAGTACGATGTGAATGTGAATGTCGAAGGCGGCGGTCCTTCCGGTCAGGCCGGTGCGGTCATCCTCGGCGTTGCCCGCGCATTGGTCGAGATCAGCGAAGAGAACCGTCCGCTGCTGCGTAAGCACGGACTGATGACACGCGATCCCCGCATGGTCGAACGTAAGAAGTACGGACAGAAGAAAGCGCGCAAACGCTTCCAGTTCTCCAAGCGTTGATCTTCTTGGTTGGAGGGAGGCTTCGGCCTCCGCTCCGCGGACAGAAATTCAGATCCACTATCACACATGCGTTCGGACCGCTGCAGCGGTGTTCCGTCATACGGGACTCTGCATCGGGTTGAAGAACGCAGACGTCAACTAACCAAACATAAAGGAACACTATGCCTCGTGCAGAACTCGCAGAGCTTCTCGCTGCCGGTGCCCACTTTGGTCACCTTACCCGCCGTTGGAATCCCAAAATGCGTCCGTACATCTTCATGGAACGGAACGGCATCCACATCTTCGATCTGAAGAAGACCCAAACACTGCTGGACGAAGCAGCGACCGCTATCTCCAATGTGGTCGCTGAAGGGAAGAAGGTCCTTTTCGTCGGTACCAAGAAGCAGGCCAAAGAGGTCATCCAGGCCGAAGCGGTCCGCGGTCATCAATATTATGCCACCGACCGTTGGCTGGGCGGTATGCTCACCAACTTCACCACCATCCGCAAGAGCGTGAAACGTCTGACCAACATCGAGAAGATGGAGACCGACGGCACGTTCGAGAAGATCACCAAGAAAGAGACCCTGTTCCTCTCCCGCGAGAAGGAAAAACTGCAGAAGTCCCTCTCCGGTATCGTTGAAATGACCCGCCTCCCGGGTGCATTATTCGTAGTCGATGTGAAGAAAGAGATCATTGCAGTGCAGGAAGCCAACCGGCTCGGTATCCCCGTGTTCGCTATGGTGGACACGAACTGCGATACCGACGGCATCGATTATATCATCCCCGCAAACGACGACGCACTGAAATCCATCCAGCTGATCGCCCGTGTCATCACGGATGCGATCGTGGAAGGGAACGCGCGCAAGGTCGAGACCGCACCGGAATCGGATGATGCAGAGAAGCAGGAACGCAACGATAAACACGATCGCAGAGATCGACGGCCCCGCAGACCCCAACAAGAAACGGACAAAGCATAATTATGGCAGTAACGAGCGAAATGGTAAAGCAACTGCGCGATAAGACCGGCGCAGGGATGATGGATTGCAAGAAAGCACTCGACGAATCCAACGGCAATATGGAAGCAGCGATCGAGATCCTTCGCAAGAAGGGTGCAGCGACCGCAGCGAAACGCGCCGATAAAACGGCGAATGAAGGTATCATCGTAGCAAAGATCGCGGATGACGGCAAACACGGCATCCTGGTCGAGATCAACTGCGAAACGGATTTCGTGGCACGGGGTGAGGATTTCACTTCGTTCGCACAGTCCGTCGCACAGGTGGTCTTCGACAAGGATCCGGCCACCGTTGAAGCGCTGCTCGCCCTGCCGCATCCCAAAGGGAACACGGTCGGCGACGCACTCTCCGAGCTGACCGGTAAGGTCGGCGAGAAGACCGAGATCCGGCGCATCTATTCCGTCCGCGCACCGGGCGGTTTCCTGGAACAGTATATCCACATGGGCAGCAAGATCGGCGTGATCGTGGAACTTGCAGCGGAGAACTCACCCGCGAACAAGACCATCGCACGCGATATCGCTATGCAGGTGGCGGCAATGAGTCCCATCGTCGTCTCCCGCGAGTCCGTGGACAAGGATCTGATCGCGAAAGAACTGGAGATCTACCGCACGCAGGCCAAGAACGAAGGCAAGCCGGACCAGATCGCCGATAAGATCGCGAACGGCCGCCTGGAGAAATACTACCAGGAAGTGGTGCTGCTCGAACAGAGTTTCATCAAGGATTCCGGGAAGACGGTGAAAGACCTCCTCTCTCCGAACGTCACAGTGAAACAGTTCAAGCGATTCCAGCTTGGCGAAGCGATGAATTGACACACGGAAAGGTCTCGATTGAGACCTTTCTTTTTATCATGAGGTGACCATGGCAACCCCGAAATATAAACGGATCCTTCTGAAACTGAGCGGCGAAGCACTGATGGGGGATCAGGACTACGGTATCGATCCGAAGGTCCTCCGCCAATATGCCGCAGAGATCAAGCAGATCCATGATCTCGGCGTGCAGGTCGGTATCGTCATCGGCGGAGGGAACATCTACCGCGGTATCGAGAATTCTTCGGACGGCGTTGACAAAGTGACCGGCGACCATATGGGGATGCTGGCCACTGTGATCAATGCGCTGGCGCTGCAGAATACGCTGGAACATCATGGCATGTACACGCGCTGTCAGACCGCCATCGATATGGCCCGGATCGCCGAACCGTACATCCGCCGCAAAGCGGTCCGCCACCTTGAAAAAAACCGCATCGTCATCTTTGCAGCAGGGACGGGAAATCCGTACTTTACAACGGACACCGCCGCCGTACTGCGGGGCATCGAGATCGAAGCAGGCATCATCATCAAAGGGACGCGTGTGGACGGGATCTACGATTCCGACCCCGAGAAGAACCCCAATGCCAAGCATCATCCCCTGCTGAACTACGACGATGTATTCAAGAAGAACCTGAAAGTGATGGACATGACGGCCATTACCCTCTGCAAAGAGAATAAATTGCCGATCGCGGTGTTCAATATGAACATCAAGGACAATCTGCTGAACCTGGTGCTCGGTCAGAACATCGGTACGACCGTTACGGAATCGGCACCCTCGCTGCTGTAATCATCATTCTGGAGGACACTATGCAACTCAAAGAGATACTGAAGAACTGCGAAACCCGGATGCAGAAAGCGGTCGAAAGCGTCCGTCATGAACTCGTGAAGGTCCGAACCGGCAAGGCGACGACAGCATTGCTGGATACGGTGAAAGTGGATGCCTACGGGACAATGATGCCGATCAGTCAGGTCGGCTCCATCAGTGTTGTGGATGCTCATATGCTGGCAGTGACGCCGTGGGACCAGGGAATGCTCCATCCTATCGAGAAAGGGATCATCGCCGGGAATCTCGGACTGAACCCAAGCATCGACGGTAAGATCGTCCGCGTACCGATCCCGATGCTGAACGAGGAACGCCGCAGAGAGCTCGTGAAACTTGTGAAGAAATTCGGTGAGGAAGGGAAGGTCGCCATCCGCAACGTCCGTCGTGACGAGAACGAACAATTAAAGAAGTCGGAGAAAGAGGACCACTTCTCGGAAGATGAGCGGAAACGGGGGGAACAGGAAGTGCAGAAATACACCGATAAATACACGAAGGAGATCGACACGCTCCTCACCGTGAAAGAGAAAGAGATCATGGAAGTCTAAGCAGCACTGCTGCTGCTTCCGGTCCCGCTCCGGCGGGACTTTTTATTTATAGCCGGACCAATCCGCCTGCCGATGATGACGAAAAACGAACTGCGTGAGATGATGAAACAGCGCCGCCTTGATATCTCCAAGAACGAGGTGCGCCGCCGTTCCCAATTGATCGTGGAGGAACTTCTGACGCTGCCGGAGTTCTTCCGTGCCGATGTCGTCCACACCTATATTTCTTCGAAGAACAATGAAGTGGATTCGCATGATCTCATCCGGCTCCTTTTGAAACAGCGTAAAAGGGTCGTGGTCCCTATTGCGGACAAAGCAACGAAGACCATGCAGCATTCCGAACTTCATTCCCTGAGTGAACTGGTCGGCGGTGCGTACGGTATCCTCGAACCACGTATGTGCCGCCCTGTCCCGGTCTCTGAACTGCAGGTCGTCGTCGTGCCTGCGTTGGCGGTGGACCGCAAGGGTCGCCGGCTCGGATTCGGCGCAGGATTCTACGACCGGTTCCTTGCAGGGATCACCGTGCCGGTGATCGCATTGGTGTACGACTTCCAAATTGTTGATGCAGTGCCGCAGGAGAACACGGATGTCCCGGTCTCGTATATCGTTTCTGATACCGGTATCGTTCGCTGCCGCAACTAAATATCCCGTAATCACGTATCAACTGTCATTACCCACAGGAGAGCGTATGAACAGCCAACGATTGTACCGGTCCACTTCCAATAAGGTCTTTGCCGGCGTGTGCGGCGGTCTTGCCGAGTATTTCGATGTCGATCCGATGATCATCCGGGTCCTGTTCGTTTTGATGGTCCTCTTCGGCGGTACCGGCATCGTGCTCTATATTGCCGCCATTGTCATCGTCCCGAAACGTCCGTATATGATGCCGGATACCGGCATTCCTGCACAGGACCTTCCGCCTGCCAAAGTGAGGGAATCGGCGCGGAATTGGTTCGGTATCGTCCTCGTGGTGCTGGGAGCGCTGCTGCTGCTCTCGAACATGGATATGTTCCACTTCTTCGATTTCGTTGAGGATACCTTCGAGTATATCCTGCCGGTCTTGCTCATCATTCTCGGTATGGCGATCATCTATTATCGGCAATCACAGCCGGAACCAGTGGTGCCGTCGGGCGGGGAGAGCGGAACCGGGACGGAGACACGGCAGGGACCGGTGTACCGCAATTATCGGCGCTCCAGTGCAGATAAGAAACTGTTCGGTGTGTGCGGAGGACTGGCGCAGTATTTCGGGATCGATGCCAGTCTGATCCGAATGCTCTATGTGGTGCTCTGTCTTGCTTCGTTCGGTGCCGGATTCGTCCTGTACATTCTGATCGCGATCGTGGTGCCGTACGATAACATCTATACTGCAAAGGTGTCCTGATGGATAGAAAAGAGTTCAAGCGGATACCGTTCTTCGGTATCATTCTGGTCATCGTCGGTGTCGGACTTCTCCTGCGGCAGCTTCATATCCTTCGCCTGGACGGTGAGTCGATGGTGTTGTTCGGATTGATCGCCTATGGCGGTGTGATGATCGTGCGTTCGTTCGTGACGGATGTACGGCAGGCCCTCTTCTTTGGATCACTCTGCTTCTTTTCCGGGATCGTATTGTTCCTTGGGAAGTACGATTTGG
>JAVBYA010000130.1 GCA_030824295.1 Bacteroidota bacterium | reverse complement strand
GCTCTATAAGGCCTCCTGGGTGCAGTATCAGCACGAATCGGACATCGAATGGCTCAAGACCATCCATCCCGGGTCTTTATTTCTGGACAAGCACGACAATCTGGTGTACATCTCGGAATCGAAGTATGCCTTGCAGCGTGCCATCGATAACAATCCCAAAGCGAAGTTCCTCTTCAGCATCGAACATAATACGGAGACCCACGGCATGAACGACGAGGGGTAGCCCGCACTTCTGTGTGAATCCGGACAAAGAATTCCGTTTTGGATTCCCCGCGCCCTTTCGTATATTCCATCCACCGAACTCACGACGATCACCATTCAGAATGAGGAACGCATGAGCGAAAACATCGCCATGATGGAGGAACAGTTCAACCGCCGTATCGCAGAAGGCGAGACCATCGAACCGAACGATTGGATGCCGGACAAATACCGGAGCCAACTCAAACGTCTCATCTCTCAGCATGCCCATTCCGAGATCATCGGGATGCTCCCCGAAGGGAATTGGATCACCCGCGCCCCGTCGCTCCGCCGGAAACTTGCTCTGCTTGCCAAAGTGCAGGATGAAGCAGGTCACGGCCACTACCTGTACAGTTCTGCCGAGACCCTCGGCATCTCGCGTGAAGAGATGTTCGGACAGCTCCATACCGGCAAAGCCAAATACTCATCCATTTTCAATTATCCCACGCTTGCATGGGCGGACATGGGCATGATCGGCTGGCTGGTGGATGGCGCCGCCATCATCAATCAGACCACCATGGCGAAATGCTCGTACGGACCCTACTCCCGCGCGCTGCTTCGCATCTGCAAGGAAGAGAATTTCCACAAGAAGCAGGGGATGGAGATCATCGCTACGCTGATCGCTTCCGGTGAACAGGGGAAAGCAATGGTCCAGGAATCGTTCAACCGGTTCTGGTGGCCAACGCTGATGATGTTCGGTCCGCACGATGCGAACTCGCCGAACAGTCCGGATATGATGAAATGGAAGATCAAGCTGAAAGGGAACGATGAACTCCGCCAGCGTTTCATCGATATGACGGTGGAACAGGCGCAAGCATGGGGACTCACTGTGCCGGATCCGAAGCTGCGGTTCAATGAACAGACGCGCAGCTGGGAGACAGGGGAGATCGACTGGAACGAGTTCAACGCTGTCATCAGCGGCAACGGACCGTGCAATCACGAACGGTTGAACGTCCGCCGTACCGCTCATGATCAGGGCGCATGGGTCCGGGAAGCGGCCCGTGCGTACGAAGCCAAACACCGACGCAGCAGCGAGACTGCGGAATGATCAACATTCAGGACCGGCGATGAGTACTCACCTTCAGCAACCCGACGATCAATGGGACCTCTGGGAGGTCTTCCTCCAGGAATCGCAGAACGAACCGCACAGTCACGCCGGGAGCATCCGGGCGGCCGATGCGGAGAACGCATTGCAGAACGCGCGGGACCTTTTCGCGCGCCGAGGGAATGTGAAGAGTCTGTGGGTCGTACGGTCACGCGACATTACCGCCACCACGCCGGATGATACGGTACCGTTCTTCGAGCCGACACCGGACAAAGTGTACCGGCATCCTCAGTTCTACTCCTATACACTTCCCGATGAATTGTGGAAGAAACCATGACCCCGCTTTCTGAATATCTCCTTTCTCTCGCCGACGACCGATTGATCCTTGGCCACCGCCTCTCCGAATGGTGCGGTCACGCACCGATCCTGGAAGAGGATATCGCTCTCTCCAATATTGCATTGGATTGCATCGGCCAGGCAACTTTCCTGTATGAGATTGCGGCGGAAGCGGAAGGGAATGTACGGACGCCGGACAGGATGGTCTATTTCCGAGAAGCCATCGAGTACCGGAACCTGCTGCTTGTTGAACAGCCGAACGGCGATTTTGCACGGACCATTGTCCGTCAGTTCCTCTATGATGCATTCGGCATATCGTTATATGATCGGCTGCAGACGAGCTCTTATGCTCCTCTTGCCGCAGTTGCACAGAAGGCACATAAGGAACTGCGGTATCATTTCCGTCACAGCAGCCAGTGGATGCTCCGGCTGGGGGACGGGACCGATGAGAGCATTCAGCGGACGCAGCACGCACTGAACGAACTATGGCAGTACACGGACGAGATGTTCATCGGAGGATTCCCGGCGGAAGAAGTGATCGGGTCCGGCGCAGCGATCGATCCGCGAACGCTCAGGACCGGTTGGCGGAACAGTGTGGATACGATTCTTTCCCGGACTGCACTCACGCTTCCGGAAAAGGATATCCGGATGCAGAGCGGAGGACGAAACGGACGACATACGGAACATCTCGGACATCTTCTGACGGAGATGCAGAGCGTTGCTCGTTCGTACCCGGAGATCACATGGTGAGGATCATGCAAAGGATGACCGCGTGACAACCGCTGCGGTACATACGAAAGCATCGATCAGGGCGCTCCTCGACACCATTCCGGATCCCGAGGTACCTGCGATTTCCATAGTAGAATTAGGCATAATTCGCGATATATCTATAACGGACGATGAAGTGACCATCTCCATTACACCGACCTATTCCGGATGTCCGGCGATGCATACCATCCAGCAGGAGATCAGACAGGTCTGCCGCGAGCATGGTATCGTACGGTTGACGATCCTCACCATCCTCGCTCCAGCGTGGAGTACGGATTGGATGGATGATTCTGCAAGAGAGAAACTTCGCGCGTACGGCATCGCACCGCCTCTGACAGTTGCAGCATCACCGCTGCTCCAGATCGATCTTCCCGCCGTTCCCTGTCCACACTGCCGGTCACAACGGACAACCCTGAAGAGTGAGTTCGGTTCCACTGCATGCAAAGCATATTATTACTGCGATGTCTGCCTGCAGCCATTCGAATATTTCAAATCCTTCTAAGCATATGAACCCAGTCTACATCATCGATGCCATCCGCACGCCGATCGGAAAATACGGCGGCGCACTCTCCTCGATCCGTCCTGACGATCTTGCCGCTCTCGTTATCCGGCGCTTGCTGGAACGGAATCCATCGATCCCGTCCGCAGCATACGATGAAGTGATCCTCGGCTGCGCGAATCAGGCGGGGGAGGATAACCGGAACGTGGCGCGCATGTCGTCGCTCCTCGCCGGTCTTCCGGTGACAGTGCCGGCGGAGACGGTCAATCGGCTTTGCGCATCGGGAATGAGTGCGGTGGCGAATGCGGCGAACAAGATCCGCGTCGGCGACGGGGAACTGTACATCGCCGGCGGCGTAGAAAGCATGTCCCGCGCGCCGTACGTGATGGCAAAACCATCCGAGCCGTTCTCCCGCACACCCGAGATGGTGGACTCGGCGCTCGGATGGCGTTTCGTGAATCCGAAGATGAAGGAACTCTATGGAGTGGACTCCATGGGTATGACGGCAGAGCATGTTGCCGAACAGTTCGGCATCACCCGGCAGGACCAGGATGCGTTCGCATTTTGGTCCCAGCAAAAGGCGAAACGTTCCATCATCAGTCAGCGGTTCTTCAAGGAAATCATCACGATAGAGGTGCAGACGAAGCACGACACCCTCATCATCGGTGATGATGAATTCCCGAAGCCGGATACGACCGTCGAGAAGTTGTCAAAATTGAAGCCGGCGTTCCGGTCCGACGGGAAAGGAACCGTCACTGCCGGGAACGCGTCTGGTTTGAACGACGGTTCGTGCGCGCTCATCCTGGCATCGGAGTCAGCCGTGAAGGAATTTTGCTTGACCCCGATCGCACGGTTCGTCACCTCGGCCGTTGCCGGAGTCGAACCGCGTATCATGGGGATCGGTCCGCTCCCCGCATCACAGAAGGCACTCGCCAAGGCCGGACTCACGGTCGCAGAACTTTCTGTGATCGAAATGAACGAAGCATTCGCAGCGCAGGTCCTTGCGTCGCTCCGCGGACTTGGCATTGCGGACAATGATCCCCGCGTGAATCCGAATGGAGGTGCCATCGCTCTGGGACATCCGTTAGGAATGTCGGGAGCACGGCTCATCACCACTGCTGCGTATGAATTGCAGCAGAACGGCGGCCGGTACGCTCTCTGTACGATGTGTATCGGCGTCGGACAAGGTATGGCGGTCATCATCGAACGGATGTGATCGCACAACGATCAAAGGTTCCCATGGCGAAGAATATATTTTCTTACAACGGATTCATCCCGGTCATCCATCGGTCCGCGTTCATCCATCCGCAGGCAACAGTGATCGGCAACGTCATCATCGGTAAAGATGTTTATGTCGGACCGTCTGCCGTGATCCGCGGGGATTGGGGCGGGATCGTGATCGAGGACGGCTGTAATATCCAGGAAACATGCGTCATCCATGTCTTCCCCGGCCGTTCGATCATCCTCAGGCGGAATGCGCATATCGGTCACGGCGCTGTCATTCATGGTGCGTCCATCGGTGCGAATGTCCTCGTCGGCATGAATGCGGTCGTTATGGACCGGGCCGATGTCGGCGACGGATCCATCATCGGCGCACTGACCTTCGTCCCGGCGGACATGGTGATCCCTGCACGGTCTGTTGTTGTAGGGAATCCTGCGAAGATCGTCAAACAGGTCTCGGACGAGATGCTGGAATGGAAATCCAAAGGGACCGCACTGTATCAGACGCTCCCGAAGGAACTGCGGAGAACGATGCGTGCGGTGAAACCGCTCAGGACCGTTCCCAAAGAACGAAAAACGCAGGAAGCGCTGTACGAAACATGGAACGAACGCCGAAAGGGAATATGATCCTCCAATCCTTTGCATATGGCCAATGGGTGAGCGGTACGGGACAGCCGACCGTGCTGAAGCATGCTGTGACCGGTGAACAGATCTATGAAGCGGGCAGCTCAGGGATCGACTTCGGACAGATGCTGGAATACGGACGGAACGCCGGTGCACGACACATCCGGCCCTCCACGTTCCATCAGCGGGCACTGATGCTCAAGGAACTCGCCAAACATCTCACGGCAAAGAAAGATGAGTTCTATCGATTGTCGTACCTGACCGGTGCAACACGGACCGATGCGTGGTTCGATATCGACGGCGGGATCGGTACACTGTTCGCGTATGCGAGCAAAGGGCGCAAGGAACTCCCGAACCAGTCTGTCTTCATCGACGGTGGTACCGAAGTGTTGTCCAAAGGCGGTACGTTCGTCGGACGACATATCTGCGTACCGCTGGAAGGTGTAGCCGTTCATATCAACGCGTTCAATTTCCCCGTCTGGGGAATGCTGGAGAAATTCGCACCGGCATTCCTTGCCGGCATGCCGTGCATCATCAAACCGGCGACATCCACGAGTTATGTGGCTCAGCGGGTCGTTCAGGAGATCATCGCTTCCCGTATCCTCCCGGAAGGAGCACTGCAGATCATTTGCGGGAGTGTCGGCGACCTCTTCGACCATCTCACCCTTCAGGATGTTGTCACCTTCACCGGTTCGCATGCAACGGGTAAGAAACTCCGGCAGCATCCCCGCATCATCGATGAATCCATCCGGTTCAATATGGAATCGGACTCGCTGAACTGCTGCGTGCTTGGCCGGGATGCCGTACCGGGCTCGGAAGAGTTCGGCCTGTTCATCAAAGAAGTGGCGAGGGAACTCACGACCAAGGCCGGACAGCGGTGCACAGCCATCCGGCGCGTCATCGTTCCGGAAGGGACGGTGAACGATGTGATCGCCGCACTCACGCAGAGACTCAGCAGTGTCGTGATCGGGGACCCTGCACTCGAAGAAGTGAAGATGGGACCGCTGGTCGGCACAGAGCAGCAGTCGGAAGTCACTGCACGGCTTCAGGAACTTCGCCGTACCAGTGAGACGGTGTACGAATACCGGAATGAGTTCCGGCGGAACGGACATCCGCTGGACCTGGGTGCATTCTTCCGTCCGACGCTGCTGTATTGCCGTGATCCATTGTCGGTGAGCGAACCGCACAATATCGAAGCATTCGGGCCGGTCAGCACGGTGATGGGATATCGCACGATGGACGATGCCATCGAACTCGTGAGGCGCGGCCGCGGCAGTCTTGTCGGTTCCTTCTTCTCCAACAACGATGCGGACTGCCGCACGTTCGCATTGGGGATCGCACCGTATCACGGACGGATCATGATGATCAACCGGTCCAGTGCGAAAGAGTCGACCGGGCACGGTTCACCGATGCCGCAGATGGTCCACGGCGGTCCGGGACGTGCAGGCGGCGGAGAGGAACTGGGTGGTATCCGCAGCGTGATGCATTACATGCAGCGGACGGCTCTGCAGGGTTCGCCGACAACGCTGGGGTCCGTCTACGGAGAGTTCACCGTCGGAGGAGAAACGCATACGGATGGCATCCATCCCTTCACGAAGTATTTCAATGATCTGACGATCGGCGATTCGATCCTTACCGGGACCCGCACCATCACACTGGAAGATGTCGAACGTTTCGCTGAACTGAGCGGAGATCATTTCTATGCGCATATGGATGATGAACTCGCACGGCGTTCCATCTTCGAGCGCCGGGTGGCACACGGATACTTCGTCCTTTCTGCTGCTGCGGGTCTCTTTGTTGAACCCGGTTTCGTTCCTGTCCTGGCGAACTACGGTTTGGAAGGACTACGGTTCTTAAAACCGGTCTATCCCGGCGATACGATACAGGTCCGTTTGACGGTGAAGTCCACACGGCCGAAAGAAGGGGAGTCACAGGGCGTGGTGGAATGGGATGTGATCGTTTTCAATCAGCAGAGCGAACAGGTCGCGGTCTATACATTGCTTACATTGGTCGCGGCGCGATGAATCTTCCCGAAAGGAATGAACGATGAACTATCAGCATCTTCTTGTCGACATCAGTGAACATATCGCGAGGGTCACGCTCAACCGGCCTCCGGTGAATGCGCTCAACAGAGAACTCGTTGCAGAACTGGTCGATGCGGCGAACAGCTTCAAAGTGAATGATGATATCTGGACCGTGGCAGTGACAGCGAACGGCAAAGCATTCTCCGCCGGTGCGGATCTCAAGGAGCGGGCGGGAGTGCCGCAGGAAGCGGTACTGTCATTCGTCAAAGGGATCCAATCCGTTGCCGATGCATGGTGCACTCTTCCGCAGCCGGTGCTGATGGGGATCAATGGTCCTGCGCTCGGCGGCGGCATGGAATTCGCTCTTGCCGGTGATATCCTCGTTGCAGGATCGGCCGCTCACCTTGGACTTCCTGAAACGAGTTTAGGGATCATTCCTGCAGCGGGCGGGACGCAGCGTCTTGCGCAGCGGACATCCGCCGGCACAGCAAAGAAATGGATCCTTACAGCGAAACAATTCACTGCCGAGGAAGCGCTGCGGGACGGTGCGGTCGATTTCGTTGTTCCATCGGAACGGTTCCTCGAGGAATTCGAGTCGATCGTCAGGAGGGTGGCTGACAACGCACCGCTGGCGGTGCGTCAGGCGAAGAAGGCGATCGAATCATCGTACAGTGATTGGCTGATGGATGGATTCGAGAACGAATTGAACTACTATCAGCCGCTCATACCGACGGAGGACAGGAGTGAAGCGTTGAAGGCGTTCGCTGAGAAACGTCCGCCGGTGTGGAAAGGGAAGTGAGTCTCACCAGAGTGTGAAGAGCATCGCGGATAGGAATCCGACGATTGTTGCGAGACCGACCTCCGCTCCGCCGTCCTCATACGCTTCCGGCATCATGACGGAAGCCAGCATCGCCAGGATACCGCCTCCGGCCACTGCTTCCACGAACGAGATGATCGTAGGGGGGGCATCCAGTAAGAAGATATTCCCCAATGCCGCTGCAACGATCCCTGCCGCCACCAGTCCGACCCACAATGAGAAGATCTTCGCTTTACTGAACCCCGCATCCATCATGTTCATGGAACTTCCCATCGCTTCGGGAAGATTGGAGAGGAACACCGCAAGGATGAACGTGTACGAGTAGGAATCCAATGCATAGAATCCTGCGCCGATGATGATGGATTCCGGAATGGTATCCAGCATCGCTCCCAGGAAGAGTGCCAGCGGATTCCCTGCCGATACACTCTTCTTCATGTAGGTGAGCTCTTCCGCCCTGGAGAGACGGTTGATGTTGGATGCGGCGACCTTCTTCCAATGCTGCGTGTCCCGTTCACCGCGAAGGTTCTGCACATTCTGCAGGATGCGGCGTGAGTTCAATGCTTCCACCGCTTTCCGCAGTCCGGGGGAGATCTCTATCAGCGCATCGAACTGGTCCTTACCGATCTTCAGAAGTTTTGAATGTTCAGTGGCGACCGCTGTGGCGGTCCTCCTGTCGCTGTTCAGCAGCGCCATCTCTCCAAAGGATTGTCCAGCACCCAGTGTTGCGATCACATTCCGTTCCCCGTCCGTCTCCGTCACGATATCGATCGTGCCGCTGTCGATCAGATACAACGCATTCCCGGCATCACCCTGATTGAAAAGCACGACACCTTCTTCCACTTCCACCGGTTCGATGCAGGTCAGTACGCCGTCCATCTCTTCGGGAGGGAGGGAGCGGACCAACTCCACTTTCGATAATTGATTGAGCAGGATGTCCGAGTCCTTCTGCTTCTGCCGAAGGTAATAGAACTTTGCGAGAGCAGGATGCCGTACGGATGCGCCCCGCTTTTCCAGCCATTTGTTCGCAAGGTAGTAGATCAAGCCGCCCAGCAGGAAACCTGACGCGACCCACAGCCATGCGTCAAATCCGGTGAGCATCGCATGTTCCTGCAGCCGATGAGCACCCTTCATGGCAAGTTCAATGGAGAGGGCCTGAATGAGAGCGCCGGTACCGAATGCCATAATGATGGCATTGGTCCGCTGGGTCGGTCGCATATACACGCCGATCGCCGTACCGAATATGAGAGAGATCATGGCACCGCCTGCGAGCGCGGAGGCCAAAAGCACTCTTGAAATATCAAATGAAGAGAGATCCATAGTTGGAATCAATATATCAATTAATCGCTATCAGTGGAACGACTAAATTACCGGAGGTTGTTCCCGGATCGCTTCAAAAATAAAACTTCTTTTGCGAAGAAATCTTTGATTTCGTATATTGAAGCGTAACGGATGGAAGGGGATGACGATACGGAATTGATACGGTGAAATGCGAACGTTCAAACCGATCGCACGTGATCCTATCAAATGACCGAATGGCTGCAGTGAAGAGGAAAGGGAAAACCGCAGAACGGTCCCGCTAAAAGACAGCGGGCTTTCGTCCCGTAAACAGCACGGGACTCAACGATTGCTTTTGTTTTATTTGGTGAGTTGGCAGAACGGCTATTGCACCAGTCTTGAAAACTGGCGTCCGTAAGGACTTCTGGGTTCGAATCCCAGGCTCACCGCACACGCTTCATAGCATCAAGTCACTGATGCAAGACAAAAAAAGCCAAGCATAAGCTTGGCTTTTTTTGTTTACTTTCGGCAATGGTCACATTCTGGTCTCGAGGAATGACTTCCATTTGGCAAAATCATAGATAGAACCCCTGTTCCCAAAATTCTTCTGAAGAATAGCGCACGAAGCGATAGATGCAGGTAAATTCTGTGAATTTTGGAGGATATTCCAGATCTCATTCTCGTGATCGTTCGTGAGAGGAATATCCCACAGCTGAGTGAGTATCTGGTGGACCTGGGTGATCGTAGCACCGGGCGAATTCAGCACATAGATGAGCTCAATAGCGCTCAATGAGTCCGTTACCGTCGTTGCACCTGCCTTAACGACAGAAAGGCCACCCAGCGTCAAATTCTGCCGTTTTGGTTCCGCCAAAATCGAGTAGTAATCCTTTAATTCCTTCAGTTTATTGGATGCAAATGCTCCTTTTGCACCGCCTCTGTTCACCGTTTTGACCAATTCATCAAATGCACTTCTCGACCCGTTGCGTGCGAGACCTTCCAAAGCAAAAACATCGATGTAACCCCTGCTGAGAGATAATTCTGCGGTAACTTGGTTAAGATTCTTCTCCACAGTACGTTGCATGGGGATAAACAATGATTTTGTTGTTTCTTTCGATTTTTCCTCAAAAAGTGAGAATTCTTTGGAAACTGCTGAATTTACGCTGGATTCAGTGGTATTCAGGACAAAGAATATATTCACAGCCAGCAACGCTACAACAGTGAATAAAAAGCCAAAAATCAATCGATTTGCACGTTTTCTGTCATTTCTTTCGCGGAAAATTGCGTCCCGAAGCTCTGAGTGACCGCTGATCACCTGCCTGTCGAATTCTTCCCGGAGGGAAACACCAAATTCGTTGAATTTCTGATCGAGGATCGCTTTGAACAACAGTTCACCCTTCAGCGGCTTCACCGGAAGCTGCGATGAATCCGATTCCGGAAGGGGAGATTTTGTGACCGTCTTACGTCCTTTTTTTAGCATAAAGTCCCGATAATGCTGTGATACAAAGTTGGAAGGTCTCTCATAATATAGCTGAGAATAAAATCTTTAACAACCGAAAATACCGCTTAT
>JAVBYA010000126.1 GCA_030824295.1 Bacteroidota bacterium | reverse complement strand
GCTTTTCTGCCGGATTCACTCTGTATTGCTGTCCTGCAATTTCCACTACTGCGTACATTGTTCCTTTTCCTTCCGTTTATTCCGTGTGACACTGTGTTTCAAATTTGGACTACAAAAATACGAAAAAGGGGTGCACAAGTCAACAAAAACCTCAATGTCCGTTATATATAAAAATGACGGTCTGCCGCCTTCCCCTATTTGCTTATCCGGTGAATCCGTGTATTTTTACATCATGATCGAATCCGAAATTCTTCTGCGTTATCATGCAACGATCGCCGAACTGAACAAGGGAGAGATGCTCTTCCAGCAGGGTGAGACCGCTTCCATGTTCCATATCGTCAAACGCGGACGTATCAAGATGTCCAACTACAGCGATGACGGAAGAGAATTCATTCAGGGATACTTCACAGAGGGACAGAGTTTCGGTGAACCGCCGTTCTTCACACGGTCACCGTATCCTGCCTCTTCGTTCGCCGTGGAGAGGAGCGAGGTCTGGAAGATCCCGCATGAAGATTTCATCGCTCTTCTCAGGGAGAACTTCGACATCCATCTGGACGTGATGCGGACGCTCTGCAGCCGGCTGGTGTACAAATCCACCATGCTGTCCGAACTCGCCATTGAAGAGGCGCAGCACCGGCTGCTCACCCTCATCCGGTATCTTGCCGAGCAGTCGGCGGTGCAGGGCGAAGCATCAGTGAGGATCGCGCTCACCCGGCAACAACTGGCCGATATGACCGGACTCCGCGTTGAAACGGTCATCCGCTCCATCAAATCGCTCGAAGCGAGGCATCTGCTCGAGATCGATGATGACGGGAAGATCCGCTTGAAACCAGCTTCCCGATAACACCGTTCCCCTGCGCATCGATCCATTCTTCCCTTCTGTACGGTCCTGCACGAGGACCGCTCCGGCGTCCACTGTCCGTGACATCCATGCCGGCTATTTTTCCGCGTTATGATGTATATCATAAACACCGCATAGCTCGTACGTGCTATCTTGCTCCCGTTACCATTCATCCTACAACAAAAGAACAGGAGCACATCATGATCACTACGAACATCCAGTATCAAACACTCAAGGAGATCGTCACTGCCAATTTTCAGGCAGCGGCCGTCTTCGAACGGTACTCGCTCGATTTTTGCTGCCGCGGAGGGAAGACGATCGAACAAGCCTGTGCTGAGAACGGTACCGATCCATTCCAGGTGCTGACCGAACTGGCGGGAATCGCACACACAGAACCGGGATCGAACGATCAAGAACTGCAATGGAACCCGGAGTTGCTGATCGATCATATCCTTCGGCATCACCACGCCTATGTGACGAAGATGATTCCGGTGCTGTACGCCCACACACAGAAAGTGGCGTCGGTACATGGTCAACATCATCCTGAAGTGGTGGAGATCGCCCGGCACTTCGAACAGGTGTCAGAGGAACTGCTGCAGCACATGCGCAAAGAAGAGCAGTTGCTCTTTCCGTACGTGAGGATGCTCTCCTCCTCGGTCAGCGAAGGTCATCCCATCCCGGCTCCTGCCTTCGGCTCCGTGCAGAATCCCATCCGGATGATGGAGGCGGAACATCAGCATGCCGGGGATGAATTGTACGCAATCCGCTCCCTGAGCGGCAATTATACCCCGCCGGCCGATGCCTGCACAACGTTCCGCATCACCTATCAGGAATTGCAGGAGTTCGAACGGGACCTGCATCGCCATGTCCATCTGGAGAACAATATCCTCTTTCCGATGGCACTTCAGCTGGAACAGGATCTGCAGCCGACCGGCATGACCAAGGAGGCCGTATGAAGCGGTACTGGATCGGCTTTGCCGCCGTCATTTCCATTTCGTTCGTTGTTTTGGGATGGGTCGGCGTCCGTATTTATCAACAAGCTCCTCCGATCGCTGAACAAGTGGTGACAACGGACGGCGTTGTCATCGTCCCCGCGGGCGATATCAGCACCGGACAAACGATCTGGCAGGCAATGGGGGGAATGGAAGTCGGATCGGTGTGGGGACACGGGAGTTATGTGGCCCCGGATTGGACCGCGGATTGGCTTCATCGTGAATTGGTCTTCATACTGAACGACTGGTCACGATCGGAATTCGGTGCATCGTATGATGAGCTGACACGAGAACAACAAGCACAGCTGCAGGCGCGTCTGGAGTCGGTCATCCGCAAGAATACATACGATGCGGAAACCGGAACGATCACCATCGATCCGGTCCGCGCCCGTGCGTTCGAATCGAACCTGGCGCATTATGCCGATGTGTTCATGAATGGCAGACCGGAATATGCCATTCATAAGAACAGCATCAAGGATCCGGAGAAGCTCCGACAATTTGCCGCATTCATTTTCTGGTCCTCATGGGCAGCATCGACAAACCGGCCGGACGATGATATCACATACACCAGCAACTGGCCTCATGAACCATTGATCGGCAATCGTCCGACCGGTGAGGCGGTGGTCTGGACCGGCGTCAGCATTATTGTGCTGCTGGCCGGTATCGGCGGCATGGCGTGGTTCTATGCATCACGGAAAGAAGAGCCTCTGTTGGGCGATGTCCCCGCTTCGGACCCGCTGATGAATTCTGCTTCCACGCCTTCACAGCTCGCAACACTGAAATATTTTTGGACCGTACTGGGATTGCTGCTGCTGCAGATGGCAATGGGTATCATTGTGGCGCACTATGGCGTGGAAGGGGATGGATTCTATGGTATCCCGATCTCCGATTATCTCCCATATTCCGTCGCGCGCACATGGCATACACAGATCGGTATCTTCTGGATCGCCACGGCATGGCTTGCGGCCGGATTGTTCATTGGACCGGCTGTGAGCGGTGTGGAACCGAAATTTCAGAGGCTGGGTGTGAATGTATTGTTCGGCGCGCTGCTGGTGGTCGTTCTCGGCTCGATGGCCGGGGAATGGCTGAGCATCATGCATTATCTGCCGGACAATATGCTGTTCTTCTTCGGGCACAGCGGTTACGAATACATCGACCTCGGAAAATTCTTCCAGATCGCTCTGTTGATAGGGCTGATCCTCTGGTTTGTTCTCATGTTCCGCGCCATTCGTCCGGCATTGCAGCGGAAGGACGAGCAAAAACCGATCCTGACGCTTTTTCTCATTTCCAGCGGCGCCATCGCTTCGTTTTACGGTGCAGCATTGATGGTCGGCAAGCACACGAACCTTGCCGTTGCAGAATATTGGCGCTGGTGGGTGGTGCATCTGTGGGTAGAAGGATTCTTTGAAGTATTTGCTACGGTCGTCATTGCATTCTTATTCGCACGATTGAAACTGCTCAGTCTGAAAACAGCGGGCGAGGCCACGGTGCTTTCGGCAACGATCTTCCTGTCGGGCGGCATCATCGGAACGCTGCATCATCTCTATTTCTCGGGCACACCGACGGTCGTGTTGGCACTTGGTTCGGTCTTCAGCGCATTGGAGGTGGTGCCGCTGGTGTTCGTCGGGTATGAGGCGTGGGAGAACATCAAGCTGTCCCGGGCAAAAGAATGGGTGCGGAATTACCAATGGCCGATCTACTTCTTTGTTGCCGTTGCATTTTGGAACCTCGTCGGTGCAGGATTGTTCGGCTTTATGATCAATCCTCCCGTTGCGCTCTATTACATGCAGGGATTGAACACGACGCCGGTACATGCCCATGCGGCGCTGTTCGGAGTGTATGGAATGCTGGGAATCGGACTGCTGCTCTTCTGTCTCCGTGCGATGAATCCCACGCTGAACTGGAATAACTCCACGATACAATTCTCATTCTGGTCCATGAACATCGGATTGATGGCGATGGTCACATTAAGCCTGTTGCCGGTCGGTTTGATGCAGACCTGGGCATCGGTGGAATACGGCTATTGGTACGCCCGCAGCGCGGAATTCCTGCAGACGGACGTCATGATCACACTCCGGTGGATGCGTGCGTTCGGTGATACGATCTTTGCCGCCGGAATTGTAGCACTCGTTCTGTTCGTCGGACAGATCACGTTCAGAGGTATGAAAAAATAACTTCGGTAATTGCCGGAAGGATTTCTTGTGATCTCCTTCCGGCGCTCTTAATGACAAGGGAACAGCGCATGAAACACGACATCACCGATCGAAACGATATTGTCCTGCTTGTGAATACCTTCTATGAAAAAGTGGTCCGGGATGCGGTCATCGGCCCGATCTTTACCGATGTTGCCAACGTGAATTGGGATCACCATCTGCCGGTGATGTATTCATTCTGGGAGACGCTGCTGCTGGATGGGAGAACCTATGCGGGAAATCCTATGAAGATCCACACAGCACTGAACAAAAAGCATCGGTTGCTGGAGTATCATTTCGACGGGTGGATACGGCTCTTTGTCGAGACGGTCGATGAATTGTTCGCGGGAAGCAAAGCAGAAGAAGCAAAAACAAGGGGGGCGCAGATAGCGCAGCTGATGCTGCATACGATGCGGGAATCCGAAACGATGTGATCAACGCCGGAGGGGTAAACGAAGCAGCATCCATCCCAGCATGCCGCCGGCAAGATCGAACACGTTCTCATACCCGGCGTCGGCAAAGAGCTGCGATGCATGAGCGGAACGTGCGCCGGTCTGACATACGACGACGAGCGGTGTTGTTCTTTCAGGAGGAGCGTTCTTTAGATATGCCGGTATGTCGGATGGGAGGAGATTCAGAGAGCCGTCGATCCAGCCGAACGAAGCACGCTCTGAATCGCTCCGGACGTCGATGACCATCGGCGGCGCTGTGCCGTTGATCATGACGGAAAGTGTGTTGGCGGTGATGCGGCGGATGGACATGGTGCAGCAGATTCAGAGTGCCGTGATGACGTTCTGAAGACGCTGCCGGACATCGCGGGAGAGTGAATGGAGCGTTTCGTTCTTCACGACGGATTCGATGACGGCGGGATCGAATGCGGAAACGGTGACGCCCCCGTTCTGCTCATACACGATCACATTGCAGGGGAGGAAGAGGCCGACCTCCAGTTCCGCGTTCAGCGCATTGTTGGCGAACTGCGGATTGCAGGCGCCGAGGATCGTATAGCGTCCGATCTCCACGCCGAGCTTCTTGTGCAGCGTCTCCTTCATATCGATCGTCGTCAGTACGCCGAACCCTTCCTTCTTCAATTCCTCCGTGACCTTTTCGATCGCTTGTTCGAACGTATATGCCGTCGTTTTCGAGATGCTGTACTGCATGGGATGCCCCTCTGTGCGTATGATGGTGCGGTGACTATTCGATGGTGATGATCGGTTCGACCGTGACCTGAGCCGTGATGGAATTGCCGATGAGGCAATTGTCATGCGCAGTGTGGACCAGTGCTTCCACTTGTTCCTTCGTCCAGCCGGCGCCGACAGTGATGGACGGCCGGATGATCACCGTGGTGAAACGATACTTCCCGTCCACGAACTCCAACACCCCTTCCGCTTTGCTGATGTATGAGCGGAGCGGCAGTTCCTTGCGCGCGCCGAATGAGAGGAAGGTGGACATCTGACAGATCTCCACAGCGGCAACGAACAGGTCTTCGGGGGTCCAGACACCGGGGATCCCTTTGAATTCCGGCGGACTGGAGATGTCGAGCTGCGGTTTCCCGTCCGACCGCAGTGTTCCCTGGCGGTCGGCGGTCCACGCTACGTTCGTGGAGTAGGTGAAACTCTTATACTTTTTGATCGGCTGCTGGGGTGTCTGTTCCATTGTCTGTCCCTTCGGTGGTTTGTTTCTTTCCGTCAATGAGCAGCGCCGCCGCGGCCATGCCGTACAGCGTGGAGATGTACGGATTGCTGGTGATGGCGCAGGTGCCGCTGACACATCCAACGTAATAATAGTATGCGTATCCCGCCGTACCGCCGATCAGAGCAGCGATGCCCCGCTTCTGCCATACGGTGAGTTTCTTCAGTAATTCCATGTTGCGATCCCTCCGGTCAGATTACCAACGGTGAATCCGGCCTTCTTCAGTTTGATGCCGGCATTGACGCTCCGTGCGCCGCTGGCGCAGTAGCAGATGATCTCTTTTCCTTTGTACTTCTCCAGCTCCTTCATCCGCGATGAGAGCTCATGCAGCGGGATGTGGATGGAATTGGGCAGAGAGACGGAACTCCGTTCCCGTGCGGTGCGCACATCCAGCAGGATGCTGCCGCTCTTCATCTTCTCCCGTGCCTGAGTGCCTGAATACTGGCTGAGGGAACGCGCCAGCAGCTGCTTGCGCACATAGAACACGGCCATCACGCCGAGCAATCCATACAGAAAGATCTGGTCCGGGCTCATCGCGCACCCCCGCTGATGGTCGGAAAGCGGTTCGCCTTCCATTGCAGGATGCCCCCCTCCATGTTCAAGGCGTTGAAGCCGTACTCGCGGAGGATCTCCACCGCCAGCTCACTCCGGTTGCCGGAATGACAATAGACGATGATCTTCTTCTTTTTGTACTGGTTCAATTCATTGATCTTCCTCTCCAGGAACTGCAGAGGCATCAGCGGTGTGTTGCCGATCCGTTCATCGTTGTATTCGCGCGGGGACCGGACGTCCAGGACGATCACATTGGTGTCCTTGGCCATCATGGCCCGTGCAGCAGCGGCAGAGATGTTGGTGTTCAGCATTGCCGACTGCGGCGGTGCGCCGAAGGCAGCGATGGTGAGAAGAAGGAGCATTGAGCTTAGTGTGATGATATTTCTCATGTCAGTTGATGGCGCACGACCCGCCGCAGCAGCTTCCGCTGCTGCAGCTGTCGGCAGGATTGTAGGATGAAGTATTGGCTGATGCATAGCTGTTCATGGACATGCCGGTGAGCGACATCAGACGGTGATGGGACGGTGAACCGCAGGAGGGACAGACGACATCGCTCTCCACTTCGCGGACCTTGTGGAACACTTCGTATTGGCTGCTGCATTCATCGCAGCGGTACTCATAGGTCGGCATCGTTCGTTCCTTCCGGCGTTACAGGGTGATGATCTTCTTGGCGAGCAGGTTCTCGTTGATGACCTTCACGAGCTCGTTCTTCGGCAATGCGCCGGCGGCCATCATCGGTTTCCCTTCCTTCGGGATGAAGAGCAGGGAGGGGATGGAGCGGATGCCGAATACGCCGGCAAGTTCCTGCTCTTCGTCCGTGTTCACTTTGTAGAACTGCACCTGTCCCTTCATCTCGTCCGAGAGTTCATCGATGATGGGGCTGAGGAAGCGGCAGGGACCGCACCACGGGGCCCAGAAATCGATCACCGCGGGAAGTTCGCCGTCGTACTTCCACTCTTTGTGGAGTTCGTAGTTGAATACCTTTGCTTTGAATGTCTCGTTCGTCAGTACATCTGTCATTGTCGTGCCTTTGTCCGTTGAATGGTGATGGAACAGCGGTGCTTTATTTTAATTTTTCCGTTTCGATCTTGGTGTTGGTGTTCACGCCGATCATGTGCCAGATGGGGCAGTACCGCATGAAACCGGTTGCCACGAAGATGAGTCCAGCATATGCCCAGGGCGTTTCCGGTCCCCAGAATGCCAGCGACGTTACGAAGAGTCCGAGAGCGATGCGGAGAGGGCGTTCGAGGTTGCCGATGTTGTTCTTCATGGTGGGTTCCTTTATGATTGATGATGGAAAAGGGAAAACGATGAGTCTGTGAATAGGATGCAGCGGTCCGGAAAAGGATTCAGCGCGAGGAGGATCTTTTTTGTCCGGCCAGTTTGATGACGGCGAACAGCTTTTGGCGGGAGCGGGAGGGGAGCTCCGGAGCAGGGTATTTCTTGTAGAGGAATACGGTCTTTTTCAGCGAATCCAGCAAAGCGGCGCAGTTGGTGCAGCCCTTGATATGGGCTTTGATCCGCCGGCAGGAAGCGGAATCGAGATTCGCATCCATATTCTCGCACAGATGTTCGTACACTTTCCCGCAGGAGAGGGTATGGACATGGATCTTGGTATGTGGTTGGGTCCGTTTCATGCTGCCATCAGATCGTGTAATTTATGCCGCAAAAAGATACGGGAGCGCCGCAGCCGTGATTTCACCGCCGGTACGGTCAGTTTCAGGATCTTTGCTGTTTCTTCCGCCGTCCGGTCCTCCAGGTCCCGCAGGACGAATACCACACGGTATTCATCGGGGAGTTCCTGAATGGCTTTGTCCATCCGGGTGCGGAGTTCCTTGTTCATCATCGTGTCGATGGGGGAATCGTCCCAAGCCGCGAGTTGTTTTTGGACGGCTTCATTCTCCGGATTCGGCGCCTCATCGTACGATTCCATGAGTCCGTCCAGTTTCCGCTTCCGCCGGTGCATCAGGCAGTTGTTCGCCACGATAGTATAGAGCCAGGTGGAGAACTTGGAGCGGGCGTCGAACTGACCGATCTTCCGGTAGACGTTGATGAACGTGTCCTGGAACGACTCTTCCGCTTTCTCCTTGTCCCGGCACAGTTTGAACGCGAAGCCCCAGACGGTCTGTTCGTACCGTTTCACCAGTTCGGTGAATGCGCGTTCATCTCCCTGTTTCACCCGGGTGATGAGAGCTGCGTCGGTCTGGGGTTCCGTGTGTTGCTTCATGGATGGGATGCAGGTGAAAGGAAAAAGGATTCAACTGCCAAAGGATAGAGAAAAAAGAGTGTGAATTCAATACAATTATGGTGAGGTGCGTGCAAAAACGGGAAACCGCAGCACTCAGCATGCTGCCAATGGCCAAGGATGAAGGGCAATGGGATGATCGGCCGGCGGGACGTTCACTTTGGCCGCGTCCGCTTACCCATACACACCCGGTATGTATACTAATCCATGCAAAGCGAACCGAGGACGGCTGCGCAAATTCGCTCCGGTCCGCTGTAACTCCCTGCCGGATAATCCGTTGATAACGATACTGTGCCGATAAACAATTGTCAATGAGATCCCTTGGTCCGGCCGCTTGCACTTGATAGACTTTAGTTCATACTTTTAACCATGGACCGTCGTTCACTCCTTAAAAAACTGATCATCAGCCCTTTGATGCTTCCTGCAATGAATGCATTCGGACAATCCGGCTCGTCCTTACCGCTGCACCACGGTGAGAACGGGTTCATCAATACGGACCCGGCATTCGCTGAAGCGGGATTCTCGGAAATGGCGCCGTGGATACTCAAGAAACTCCCGGCTGCGTTCGCTGAGAGTGAAAAGGCAGAGATTCCGCGTGAGGTCAACGACGGCACACTCATCAACAGCGGCAAACCGTACACGGCAACATGGATCGGCCATTCCACCGTGCTGGTGCAGATGGAAGGGAAGACCTTCCTTACCGATCCCGTCTGGTCATCGCGTGTCGGTCCGTTCCGCTGGGCCGGCAGTCCCCGCATCTCCGAACCAGGCATGCCGATCGAGAAACTCCCCCCGATCGATTTCATCCTGATCTCCCACAACCATTATGACCACCTGGACGAAGCGAGCATCGAAGAGCTGGTGGACCGGAATCCGAATGTGAAGTTCTTCGTTCCTCTGCGTGTGCGGGACTGGTTCGAAGAGCGGGGGATCCGTTCCGTGGAAGAGTTGGATTGGTGGGAAGGAGCAACGTTCGAAGGACTAAAGATCGTCTGCACGCCGGCGCAGCATTTCTCCGGACGCTGGCTCGGTGACCGAAACCAGACGCTCTGGTGTTCATGGAGCGTGCTCGGTACGAAGCGGTTCTATTTTGCCGGGGATTCCGGATATTGTTCCCACTTTCAGAACATCGGGAAGAAATTCGGCCCGTTCGACTTGACGCTCATTCCGATCGGGGCGTATGAGCCGCGGAAGCTGATGCGTCCCGTGCACATGGACCCGGAGGAAGCGCTGATGACCTACAAGGATGTGCGGGGAAAGAAACTGCTCGGCATCCACTGGGGAACGTTCGTGCTGACGGATGAACCGGCGGACGATCCGCCGAAGCGGATGTATGAGGCAGCGGCGAAACTGCAGCTGCCCAAGGAGGACCTCTGGGCGCTGAAACTGGGAGAGAGCCGGGAGTGGTAAGAGAAAAGAGCAACGGCCGCAGCGCGGCCGTTTTTTTTTGACCTACACGTTAAGGACGGTCAATACTCTTTACGATTCGCATACACGTTCATCATCAGACCGGCGATCCTTCGGCAATACACCAAAGGAAATGAATCGGCTCAGGATGGCGGTCAGTATTCCTTGCGGTTGGCATAGACGTTCATCATTAATCCCGCCACCATCATGTAGGAGACGAGGGAGGAGCCGCCGTAACTGAGGAACGGCAGCGGGATGCCGATGACCGGCATCAGTCCGACCGACATGCCGATGTTGACGAACACATGGAACGTGAAGAGCGACGTGAACCCGATGGCCAGCAGAGAGCCGAAGCGGTTCTTGGCGATGGAAGCGAGCCGGACGCCGTGGAAGAGCAGGATGGCGAAGAGTCCCAATACCACGATGCCGCCGAGGAACCCGAACTCCTCTCCCGGTACGCAGAAGATGAAATCGGTCCACTGCTTCGGAATGAAACTGAGCTGCGTC
>JAVBYA010000101.1 GCA_030824295.1 Bacteroidota bacterium | reverse complement strand
GTGAATTATTGCAAAAAAATCCCGCTCCGGCGGGATTTTTTTTGCTGTGATCGTACCGGGATTGTTTGATTCAGAAGTGAAAAATTATGGAATCGCCCTGAAATTGTGTATTTTTGTACATGGCAGAAACTCCGAACAGCCCAACCGCACCGAAACGTCCGCAGCCCAATGCTGCGGCGTCCATGTTCGCTTCCCGAAAAGCACCGAAACAGGAATCGAAGCGACATGCACCTGCCCCTTCAGTGAAGAAGAAGAAGGTGTACCGGTACAGTGTGAAGAAGGGAAGCAAAACGATCGAAGGGTATCAGAACGCCCATTCGATCGATGAGGTGAAACGGAATCTCATCCGTTTGGGCTTCGAGATCAAGTATGTCCGCCGCCACTATGAGTTCCAGCTGCAGGCATCGAGCAGTGAGATCGTCAGTTTCGTTGTGACAAGCGCCCGGCTGCTGGAACAGAAACTCCCGTACAGCGAAGTGCTGCAGATCATGGCGAACAATGCCAAGGATAAGAATCTGAAAGGGGCACTGCGGAATATCATTCTGGACCTGAAGAACGGCGTCGATTCCCGCGAAGCATTCGCCAAGCAGGGTAAGGTGTTCGGACAGCACGTAGCATTGATGCTCGGCATCGCATCCAAGAGCGGCGAGATGACCTCCATCTTCAAAAGCGTTGCCGTACTGGTGGAACGTCAGGCAGAGTTCAAGAAGGGATTACTGAGCGGACTGATGATGCCGGCCATCACTTCCGTGACGGTGCTGGGAGCGATCGTGTTCTATGCGGTGTACCTTGTGCCGCAGATGATGGACATGCTCGGTCCCTTGATGGAATCCACTCCGCCGTTGACAGCGGCTACGCTGGAGATGAGCGAATACCTGAAAGCGAACTACATTTGGATCCTTTCGCTGTTCTTCATTGCCATGGGTGCATTCTACGGATATCTCTTGACTGAGAACGGCAAACTGATGCGCGACCGTGTGATCGTGCGGATCCCGTATATCGGCAACATCCTCCGCAACACGAGCACCGAGATCTTCTGCCGTGTTCTGGCCATCATGTACACGTCGTCCAGCGAGAATATCGAAGCGATCCAGATGGCGGCAGAGGCCAGCGGCAATTCCTACTTGTCCCACAGGATCCGTACCGTTACCATACCGAGCATGCTCAAGTATGGCACCGACCTCAGCAAAGCACTGACCGCTGCCGATTTCTTCCCGGATATCTTCATCTCACGATTCAGCACTGCCACCGAGACCGGCGCAGTGAAGGATACTGCGCTGCAGGTGGCGGATTACTATCAGCTGGAGAACCAGTTCTCCATGAAGAACCTGATGAGTTTCATCGAGATCGCGATCACCATGGTGATCATGGCGGCGCTGGTGTTCCTGACGATCCTCTCCACGGAGACGGCATCCCTGAACATCAATCCAGCAATGTAACGAACCACGACCGGAAAACTGTATTATGTCCGCACAACAAGGACCCATATTGAAGAAAACGCTGACGGCGGTCCTGCTGGAAAAGGGGATCATCGACGAAGCGACGCTGCGTAAGGCCGAAGAGGTGCTGAGCAAGGATGGTACCAAATCCCGGAATCAGCTGCTGCACATCCTCGCGGACCAGTTCAAGATCAACCGTGACGCACTTTTCGCCGAGGCGGCGCAGTTCTATACGTTCCGCATCCTCGATGTCGCCAAAGACTCCACCGATGACGGTGTACTGGCGTTCATCCGGAAGGAACTACAGACACTCCCGCTCTATCTTCGCGAGCAAGCGGTGGAGAACAAAGTGCTGCCGTACAGAGTGGACAAAGAGAGGGAAGGGCGGCTGCTCATTATCACTCCGGACCCGACAAATGCCGGTATTTATTCTATCGCCCGCTCTTTTGACAACAAGAAGTTCGAGATCTGCTACGTCCCTCTCTCGCAATGGCAGGAGATCTGGAACCGGGTCAGTATCGACCGGGCCATCTACAAGGACCATGAATCGGACCTGCGCGACCAGGGCTTCGTGAATGACGATGAAGAGGACGGCGAACGGTTCGAGCAGGAGATCGACGAGGAGATCAGCCGGAGCGGTCTCGTCTCTTTGATCGAAAGTATCTTCGTTGATGCGGTCCGCGTCGGAGCAAGCGATATCCATGTGGTACCGAAGGCCGAAAAGATCACAGAGTTCTACTTCCGTGTGGACGGGAGACTGTCCCGCTGGTACACCCATACCGAAACGCGCGCGGAGGCGGTCTCGGCCGTTGTGAAGGACCGTGCAAAGAACCTCGACCGGTTCGAGCGGAACCTCGCTCAGGACGGATTCGCCCAGCTCATCATCGATAAGAAGACCATCCGGTTCCGTCTCTCCGTCATTCCGCTCGTCGGCACGGAACTGAAGCATAAGTTCGAATCCATCGTTATCCGCGTGCTGCGCGAGCCGACAACGGGAAAAAGGATCGAAGAGCTCGGGTTCGATCCGTACAGTGAATCGGTGATGAAACGCGCCATCAAGAAACCGCATGGTATCGTTATCGTCACCGGCCCGACCGGAAGCGGAAAGAGCACCACCCTGGTCGCTGCTCTGCGGACGATCATGGACCCCTCCCTGAATATCATCACTGTGGAAGATCCGGTGGAGTATTTCATCGAAGGTGCCCGGCAGGTGAAGCTCAATCCCAAACTCGATTTCGAAGGAGCCCTGCGCGCCATTCTTCGCCATGATCCCGATATTGTCATGGTCGGTGAGATGCGCGACCGGACCACAGCGGAGATCGCCATCAAGCTGGCGAATACCGGTCACTTGACCCTTTCTACATTGCATACCAATGATGCACCGAGCGCGCTCTCCCGTCTTTTCAAGATGGGGGTGGAACCGTTCCTGATCGCCTACAGCGTGAACATCGTCGTTGCACAGCGGCTCGTGCGCAAACTCTGCACCCGCTGCCGCGGGAAAGTGAAGGAACTGGACCGCGTTGCACTTGGCAAACTGGGGTTGACGGACGAGGATATCGATACAGGAACGTTCTACCGTCCGGTGGGCTGCATCGACTGTCTGAAAGGATACAAAGGACGCGTTGCCATCCACGAAGCATTGTATTTCTCCCGTGATATCCGCCAGCTGATCCTGAACGCAGGGGATTCCATCAATGAAGAAGCATTGCGCCAAATGGCGATCAACAACGGGATGGTGACATTACGGCAGCGTGCGTTGGACCTGCTGAAGACCGGCGTGACCTCGATCGACGAGGTGACCGCCGCCACCAGTGAGGACTAAGACGGTACAGATCCACTATGGGATTCGGTCAAACAATGCTCACGGCAGCATTCCTCGTGCTCGTCACGGTTGCGGCGATGAACGCGAACAGGATGATCGTCGAGCGGGATGTGAGCTACTATGAACAGGAAGCGTATCAGCAGTCCGCCGTGCTCGCCAATGCATTGCTGACCGAGATCATGACCAAGAGGTATGACGAGTATGCGACATCCTCCGACTCGTGGTACGCGAATACCTCCGATTTCAGCACGACACTCGGTCCGTTCGCCTGGGAAGCTTCCTACGTGAATCCCGGCGGCACTGCGGACCGGTGGAATCCGTACCGTTCCATCACAACATCGTATTTCAATGATGTAGATGATTACAATGGATATAAACGAACGGCAACATCCGGCGGTCTTCCCGGCTTCCTGCTGACCGTAGAGGTCTATTATGTCAGCACCTCCAATCTTGAACTGCCCTCTGTCTCCAGGACCTATTACAAACGCATCGTTGTGACCGTGACCAATACGACATATTTCAGGAAGAGGGACCGCGACGGCGACGGTGTGGAAGAGGATGTTGAGCTGACCTTCAGTACGATCAAGGCTTACTGATGGGCGTGATCATCGATATCATCGGGATGCTCATCATCCGGGCATCCATCATCGCCATCATCCTGAACCTGATGGTGAACCTTCATGAAGCGCTCTACAAGTACACCGAGCGCAATTATCTGAACAACACACTCACCGGTGCCGCCCAGACGATCTCCGCAGACCTGAAACTTGCCGGATACAATTCATCCAATAAACGCTTCCCGATCGCCCGCACTAACGAGATGAGTTTCCGCATCGACTATGATGATGATTCGGACGTGGACATCATTCGCTATTATCTCAATCCGACGACAGGGGCGAATAAAGTACTCTATCGTGTGGTGACAGTGAATGTGCCGGGGACTGACCCGGATTCCACTATCCAGGTGGCGCGGGATGTCGATTCATTCTATGTAGCATATTACCGCGCCAATGGTGTGAGTGTTACCGGGACGAATGTGAACAGCATCAAATCCGTCTATGTGAAGCTAAAGATCACCTCTAAGAATCAGGAGGTCAGTGCGCAAGACGGCTCGTCGGAATCGGCGGCACGGACTGCAAAGTGGGAACAGCATTTCTTCCCTGAAAACCAATGATTCTGCTGTAGCTCCGGCCATTGTTTCATATTGCAATTCGTCCTCATTTTCTCTACTTTCTCTCTGTTCAAACCGTTCCATGCCGACATTGGGGCCTATTTTCGTTGATTTCCGCACTTATCTCCTGATCGTTCCATGAACCACCGCTTGCTCAATATGAACTTCCGCATCGTCCTGCGATGCGCAGCAGTTACGCTGCTGCTGGCCGTTGCCGCTGTGGCTCAGCAATCGGAGTTCGTACCGAAAAGCAAACGGACCATGGAACGGGACCGTGCTGCTGAACAGCAGGAACGGAAACGGATCGCATCCTCCGGCATTTCCACGATCGCTCAGACCCGCTTCCAGTATAAATTCGGAAAGGTGAACCCCACCGGCATACTCGAATCGCAGACCAGATTCGACGGGAAAGGGAACATCGTCCGCATCACCACCTACAATCCTTCCGATAACAAGGTCGCCGCAGTCACATCATTCCTGTATGACAAGAACGGCAACCTCATAGAAGAAGTGGTGAAGAAAGAAGAGAACTCCGTTAAGACCGTCCATCGGTATAACGGACGCAATGACCGCATCGAAACGGTCATGTACAAAGCGGACGGTGCCGTGGACAGGAAATTCTCCTTTGTGTACGATGAAACCGGTCTATTGCTGGAGACGTTCGGCAGATTGGATGACGGGAAGATCTTCCTGCGGGATTCGTACCTGTATGACGGTCACGGCAACATCATTGAGTATAAGAACAACCTCCGCAAATTTGTTATCGCGTACGACAAGAACGGGAACATCGCTTCGGTAGTCAAATATCAGCGCTACTTCCGTTCCATGGACAGTGTGCAGTATACGGTCCATGAACGGTTCGCATTCGATTATGACCGCTACGGTAATCCGGTGGAATTGCGCTCGTACCGCGCGGACAGCACGCTTCGTTCCCGCACGCAGTTCATCTACAGCGAATCCGGGAAAGTGCTCTCTGAGAAGGAATTCGGCTTTGACGGTAAGATGATCTTCACCAAGAATATGAAGTATGACAGGAACATGAACCTCGTGGAAGAATCCGGTGCCGACCGTTCTCTGAAGTTCCGCAATCTGTACAAATATGACTCCCGCGGGAACCGGACAGAGTGGATCGCGTACGATCAGATCAACGAACCGGTCACCCTCGTGAAGTATGCCTTCAACCGGTCCGGCAGCGCGCAGCCCCCGGGACCGGGAAATTCCGGCGCCACAGATACGCTCTTCGCTGACGAGACCGCCAACGCCGATCTTTTTCCGCTTCTCGGCAGCCGTGTGATCGCACCGGATGGGACGTATCTCGGCATGATCCTGGCGGACACCGCCAATCCGCAATCCATCATCAACACGTGGGGCCAATACGGTTTCACGCAGTCTCCGACCAGTATCTACAATCCAGCCGTTGCCTATGGGGGAGAGGAGGGATTGTTCAGTCCCTTCAATCCCGAAAGCCCCAGTCCGCCGTCGCTGTATAAGGATGGTAAATTCTTCACGTATTTGACCGATAACGATAACTTCCGTCCCCGTACAGCACCGCGGCGCATCATCGAGTTCCTCAAAAATCTCGTCCGTCAGAATTAGCCCCGGGTCATTGAAAAACCCGGCGGTTTTCCGTATCTTACCCTTGCATAAGAGCAGTACATCCCATAATCCCTCTTTGCAGGGATTTTTTTTATTGTCAGGAGAGTGAATCAGCGAATGCAGTACAACAAACGAACGCATACGTGCGGAGAACTGCGGTCTTCCCATATCGGACAGACCGTGACATTGACCGGCTGGGTAGATACCCGCCGTGACCTTGGCGGCGTCATTTTCATAGATCTGCGTGACCGGTACGGTAAGACGCAGGTCGTCTTCAATCCGCAGCATCATGAAGCGATCCATACTTTGGCGAAGGAATTGCGGACCGAGTTCGTCATTTCTGTTTCCGGAACCGTGGAACGCCGTCCGGGCGGGACAGATAATGCGAAGCTCTCCACCGGAGAGATCGACGTGCTGGGACATACGTTGACCATCCTGAACAAAGCGGAGACAACGCCGTTCCCGATCGAGGATAAACTCGATACGAACGAGGACCTTCGGCTGAAGTACCGGTATCTGGACCTGCGCCGGGCACCGATGCAGCAGAACCTCCTCCTCCGGCATAAGATGTACCAGATCACCCGCCGGTATTTCGATGAGCATAGTTTTCTGGAAGTGGAAACACCGGTGCTGATGAAGAGTACCCCGGAAGGGGCCCGCGACTTCCTCGTGCCCAGCCGTATCAATCCCGGTAAATTCTATGCCTTACCGCAGTCACCGCAGACCTATAAGCAGATCCTGATGGTGGCGGGATATGACCGCTATTTCCAGATCGTGAAATGCTTCCGTGATGAGGACCTCCGTGCCGACCGGCAGCTGGAATTCACTCAGATCGACGTGGAAATGTCGTTCGTCGACGAGATCGATATCCAGACCATCGTGGAAGGCTTGATGGTCCGCTTCATGAAGGAGATCAAAGGGATCGATGTCACCGCTCCTTTCCCGCGTCTAACGTACAAGGATGCGATGGAAGGGTACGGCAGCGACAAACCGGACCTCCGATTCGGTTTGAAATTCTCCGATCTGAGCGGACTGGTGAAGGATTCCGGTTTCAAAGTGTTCACCGAGAATGTGAAGAAAGGGGGAGTGGTCGCAGGATTCGCTGTCCCCGGCGGTGCTGCCTATACCCGCAATCAGATGGACAATCTCGTCGACTTCACCAAGTCGCTCGGAGTCGGCGGACTGGCGTACATCAAACTGACGGAGAAGGGGATCGAATCGGCCATCGAGAAGTTCCTCGGTAACGAACTGTGCATGCAGATCTGCACAACGACCGGAGCGAAGGTCGGTGATCTTGTGCTGCTTGTTTCCGATACATGGCAGAAGACATACTCCACCCTCGGCGTGCTCCGCATGGAAATGGCGAAACGTCTCAACCTGATCGACGAGAATGCCTGGAACCTGCATTGGGTGGTCGACTTCCCGATGTTCGAATGGAACGACGAAGAGAAGCGCTACGTAGCGATGCATCATCCCTTCACGGCTCCGAAACCGGAAGATGCGCATCTGCTCGACGGCGATGCATCCAAAGCCCGCGCCCGTGCATACGACCTTGTGATGAACGGCAATGAGATCGCCGGCGGCAGTATCCGTATCTATGATTCCGCACTGCAGAGCAAAGTGTTCGGTCTGCTCGGGATCGGACCGGAAGAAGCGAAGATGAAGTTCGGATTCATGCTCGATGCGTTCAAATACGGCGCACCGCCGCACGGCGGTATCGCATTCGGTCTGGACCGCATGGCGATGCTCTTCGCCGGCGCGAAATCCATCCGCGACGTGATCGCTTTCCCGAAAACATCCAGCGGTATCTCTCTGATGGATGAGAATCCGTCCGAAGTGGACAAGAAGCAGCTCGACGAACTGCATATCAAACTGAAGTGATCCGGTCATGGACGGCGGCTGCACAACAGCCGCTGTCCGTCCTGCACTGACAAACATTCAGGCAGGGAAAGAGAGGTCAATGAAGAACGTCATCCGCATAGCGTCGGGACAGGGTTTCTGGGGGGATCTGCAGCGCGCACCGCTCGATCAGGTTCGGCGCGGTCCGATCGATTATATGATGCTGGACTATCTCGCGGAAGTGACGATGTCCATCATGCAGAAACAGAAACTCAAGGACCCGTCCCTCGGGTATGCGAAGGACCTCATCGGCGTCTTCGATGCCATCCTTCCGGATATTGTGCAGAAGGGGATCAAAGTGATCACGAACGGCGGGGGAGTGAATCCTGCCGCCTGCCGCGATGCCATCTTTGCCGTTGCAAGAAAGCATAACATCACCGGCCTGAAGATCGGTGTGGTCTATGGGGACGATATCCTTCCCGCGATCGATGACCTTGCCTCCCGCGGTATGATGCTGGACAATATGGAGACGGGGGAGAAACTCTCAGCGGTCCGTTCCAAGGTGATCAGTGCTAATGTCTATTTTGGAGCGCGTCCCATCGTGGAAGCGCTGCAGCAGGGTGCGCAGATCGTCATCACCGGACGCACGACCGATACCGGACTGACGTTGGCGCCGATGATGTACGAGTTCGGCTGGTCGTGGGACGATTGGAACCGCATCGCCGCCGGCACTGTTGCAGGCCATATCCTTGAGTGCGGAGGACAGGCGAGCGGAGGTAACTTCACCGGCGACTGGAAGAATGTGCAGGACCTGGCGCATATCGGCTTCCCGATCGCAGAGGCGTATCCCGACGGACGTTTCATCATCACCAAGCACGAACACACCGGCGGACTCGTTTCCGCAGCGACCGTCAAAGAACAATTACTCTACGAGATCGGCGATCCGAAGAATTACATCACTCCGGATTGCATCGCAGATTTCACTTCCATTCGCTTGAAGGAAGTTGGACCGGACAGAGTGGAGGTGTTCGGTATTGAAGGGCGCCCCGCGACCGATTCCTATAAAGTTTCGATGTCCTATTTCGACGGCTATACGGCATTCTCCACACTGACGTATGCCTGGCCTGATGCATTGGAGAAAGCCAAACGTGCGGATGAGATCCTCCGCGCCCGTCTGGCGGACATGGGGTTACAGTTCGATGAGATCCGGACGGAGTTCCTCGGTTTCAATTCCTCGTTCGGACCATTGGCCACCGGTGCGGAATCGCTCAACGAAGTGATGATGCGTATCGGTGTCCGGGGCAAGGACAAGCAAGCGATGGAGCAGTTCGGCCGCGAGATCGCTCCGCTTATTCTCACCGGTCCTCCATCGGTCACCGGATTTGCCGGAGGACGGCCAAAACCGAGCGATGTGATCGCGTACTGGCCGGCCTTGCTGCAGAAGTCCGCCGTAACGCCGATCGTGGAGGTCACCGCACTATGAAAACATTGCTCTACACCATCGCGCATGCCCGCTCCGGGGACAAAGGGGACACCGGCAATGTCGGCGTCATTGCACGGAAACCGGAATACTATCCGCTCCTGGTCAAGTATCTCACCGCAGAACGTGTGAAGGAACATTTTACCGGCATCTGTCTCGGCAGAGTGGAGCGGTTCGAATTGCCGAACATCGAAGCACTCAATTTTTTGCTCCATAACTCCCTGGGCGGAGGCGGCACACGCTCGCTGAAGAATGATGCACAAGGAAAGACCCTGAGCAGCGTCATGCTGCGCATGGAAATCGATATAAAGGAACTCCAATAATGTTTGAAGCCTCATCCGCAGAATTGAACAAACTCCAGGAACGCCTCACGCAAATCCGGGGGTTTCTTTGACATCGATGTCAAACAAAGTGAAATAGACGCCCTCCAGCAGAAGACCTCAGAACCGAACTTTTGGAACGATAACGTTGCCGCTCAGAAGGTGATGCAGGAGATCAATACCCGTAAATCATGGGTCGATGCCTGGCAGAACGGTAAACGCCTCATCGATGATGCCCGTGCATTCATCGAACTGGCAGAGGAAGCACAGGATCAATCACTGCAGTCGGATGTCGACGCCGAATTCCGGAAGATCACAGCGGTCCTCGGTGACCTTGAATTCCGGAACATGCTGAGCGGAACGGACGATAAGAGGAATGCCATCCTGACCATCCACTCCGGAGCCGGCGGCACCGAATCGCAGGATTGGGCAGAGATGCTCCTTCGGATGTACATGCGATGGTGTGAGCAGGCCGGCTATAAGATCTCCCTTGCCGAGCGCCAGGACGGCGACGGTGCCGGCATCAAGAGTGCCACCATCGAAGTGATGGGGGACTTCGCATTCGGATATCTGAAGGCGGAGATCGGCGTCCATCGACTTGTCCGCATCTCACCGTTCGATGCCAACAAACGGCGTCACACATCGTTCGCTTCCGTCTTCGTCTACCCGGAGATCGAGGACGATGTGGAGATCGAGATCAATCCTGCGGATATCGAAATGGATACGTACCGTGCAGGCGGCAAAGGGGGACAGAACGTC
>JAVBYA010000151.1 GCA_030824295.1 Bacteroidota bacterium | reverse complement strand
CTCAGGTAGGTGAGCGCAGCGGTCAGTTGAACATGCCGTTCATATTATTGTAGATCTGCATCCGGGCCCGTACTTCGTTCAGCTTTTGCATGATGGTCATCACCTGCTCGCTGCTGTTCTCCGCCAGTTCCGCAATGAACGATTTGATGGTGTCGTCATCGCACTGCTGCATCATCTCTTCGGAGAGACGGACGATCTCGGACTCGAGCTGCATGGCCTTCGTCAGTGCGGAACAGGTGTTCCGGCATGTTTGTTCACAACGGAATTGTTGTAATGACATATTCCCTCCCATTAGACTGCCTGAAAATGTTCTGCTGCGAATTGAGCACCGGAATGCAGCGCCTCTTCGTTCAGCGGTATCAGATGGTGATGACGCTCCGGCAGCACATCATGCAGCGCTGCAAGAACGTTCGCAATGCTGACCACCGGCCGCCGCTCCAGGAACGCACCGAGCAGGATCATGTTCGCTACTTGTTTCTTTCCCATCGCTACCGCCATTTCCGTGGCCGGGACCATCAACTGCTCGATGTCCGTTCGGACGCTGGGCGTTATGATCGTGGAACGCTCGCACAGCAGAAGTCCTCCTGATTTCACCTTCGCTTCGAATTTCTCCAGCGACGGCTGATTGAGAATGACGGCGGAATCGAACGTTGTAACGATGGGCGAGCTGACCTTGGCCGGCGAAACGATGACGATGCAGTTGGCCGTACCTCCCCGCATCTCCGGACCGTATGCCGGCATCCAGCTGACCTCTTTCCCCTCTTTCATCGCCGAGTACGCGATGATCTGACCCATGGAGAGCACCCCTTGCCCTCCGAACCCTGCAATGATCATTTCCTGTGATTGTACCATTCGTGACCTCATTCATCCGAGCCGCAGCACCGCCGCGGGGATGTTCCTGAATTTCATTTCATCGATGCCGGGACCTTGATATCGCCCGGAGGGAAGTGCGGGAACATGTGTTGTTCCATCCATGCGTTGGATTCGTTCGGAGTCATCTTCCAGCCGGAAGGACAATTGGAGACCACTTCGATGAAGCAGGTCCCTTTCTTCTCCTTCTGTGCTTCAAAAGAGGCTTTGAACGCTTTCTTCAGTTTCCGTACTGCGGAGGGTGTGTGAACCGAGTGACGTGCAACAAAGTACGCACCGGGAAGCTGGGCGATCATCTCCGTGATCTTCAGCGGATGCCCGACCTGCGCTGCGTCCCTGCCGTACGGCGATGTACTGGTGACCATTCCGCACAGCGATGTCGGAGCCATCTGGCCGCCGGTCATCCCGTAGATGCCGTTGTTCACGAACACCATCAAGATGTTCTCGCCGCGATTGATGGTGTGTATGGTCTCGCCTGTTCCGATCGCCGCCAGATCACCGTCCCCCTGATAGGAGAAGACGAACTTGTCCGGCAATACACGGCGTACACCGGTCGCAACAGCACTGGCGCGTCCGTGCGCCGCCTCCTGCATATCGACATTCATATAGTGATAGGCGAAGACCGAGCATCCGACAGGAGCAACTCCGACCGTCCGTTCGGCGATCCCCATCTCGTCGATCACTTCCATCAATACTCGATGCACAACACCGTGACCGCAGCCCGGGCAATAATGCATCGGTGTATCGGTGAGGGTCTGCGGTTTATGATAGACCACTTCCATCTGTTCGTTCACAGTGCTGTTCATAAGTACCCCGCTGACTGATTGGTGATGCGCTGTTTCTCCGCCATCGCTTCCACTTCCAGAAGGATCTCTTCCGGTGTGGGGACCATTCCGCCCATGCGGCCCTTGAAATAGACCGGGCAGCGGCCGTTCACGGCAAGCCGGACATCCTCCACCATCTGTCCTGCGTTCATTTCCACGGTGAGGAACATCCGCATCGGATCGGCATACTGTGCGATGATCTCTGTGGGGAACGGATAGAGCGTGATGGGCCGCAGCACGCCGACGTTCAATCCTTTGGCGCGCGCCAGTTCCATCACTTTGTTGCAGATGCGGGCGGTCAGTCCGAACGCCACGAGGATGATATCGGCATTCTCAACATTGGTCAGCTCGCAGCGGACCTCTTTCTTCAGTTTGCGGTACTTGTCCTGCAGATGCAGATTGATCATCTCCATCTTATCCGGTTCGATGTGGAGCGAGGTGATATAGTTGCGTTCGCGTGCGGCCGGCTTGCCGACCGTGGCCCACGGTTCATCCTGCTTGGGCAGCGAACCGGCTTTCGGCAGATAGATCTTCTCCATCATCTGTCCGAGCGCACCATCCGCAAGGATCATGGAGGGCATACGATATTCCTCTGCAAGTCGGAATCCGTCGAAGACGAAATCCGCCATCTCCTGCACGGACGATGGCGCAAGAACGATCATATGGTAATCACCATGACCGCCCCCTTTCACCGCCTGGAAATAATCCCCCTGCGCCGGCTGGATGGTACCGAGTCCGGGACCGCCCCGCTGCACATTGGCAATGACGCACGGAAGTTCCGCCGCAGCGATGTACGAGATCCCTTCCTGCATAAGACTGATGCCGGGACTTGAGGATGTGGTCATGACGCGTGCACCGGCACCGGCGGCACCGTACACCATATTGATGGAAGCCACTTCGCTCTCCGCCTGCAGTACGACGGTGTCGGGATGCTGCGGCGCTTTCTCCTCGAGGTACTCGAGGATCTCGGATTGCGGAGTGATGGGATAACCGAAGTAGGCCTGAAGTCCGGCGCGCAGTGATGCTTCCGCCAGGGCTTCATTCCCCTTCATCAGTTTTGGGTTTTCATCGTGGATGATGTTCGACATGTGATACTCTCTTTCCTTCGTTATGCGGCATGGGACGCAATGACCATTTGAGGTGCGCGTTTCGCTGTCTTCTTTTCGCGGTAGACAGTGATGGCAGAGTCCGGGCAGACCAGCGCACAGTTCGTGCATCCGGTGCAATTATCCTGAACAAGCTGCGCGAAACGGTATCCTTTATGGTTGATGGAAGAAGAGAGGCCAAGACTTTGCTGGGGGCAGGAGGCGATGCAGAGCTCACACCCTTTGCAGATTTCTGATGCTACAACGATCGTTCCGGAGATCATAGACGCTCCATAATTTATATTAATGGTACTCTAACAGACAATTATGGTGCCACAGCGAATTCACGGAATATCACTGGAAACAGAGGGGACGGATCCGGACGATTTGCAAATTCAGGAAAGGAAACATTGTTCATTCTTACAAAGAGAAAACGAAGTGATTCAACACGAAAAGGAATACGGACTCTGTTGAATTATTCCACAGAAAGAACGATTGCGGATATATCCGTCCGATTATACCGATCCATTCACACCCACTTAAAATACCAGCGCCGACCGGTGAAGACCGGACGGCGCTGGAGAGTGCAGTGATGTGCTTTGAATTATTTCAGCAGCATCATCTTCTTTGTGGAGACGAACTGGCCGGCTTCGATACGGTAGATGTAGATACCGGATGCAACCGACGTGCCTTTATTGTTCCGGCCGTCCCATGCTACGTTATGATATCCGGCGGCCATATCCGTGTTGACCAGCGAACGAACTTCGCGGCCAAGGATATCGTACACCGAGAGTCTCACGCTTGCATCGCTCGGCAATGCGAACTGGATGGTCGTGGTCGGGTTGAACGGATTCGGGAAGTTCTGATCCAGTGCGAATTCCACCGGCAGCAGTGTACCCGGAACACCGGTCAACGAACTGTCCGGCATGAATTTCACAACACGCATCTCCGGACCCCATTCAGAACCCCACCAGGTCTTGTGGAAGCTGCCATATGCGCCCCACGGCGTACCGGCACCGGGATATCCATCCGGATCGAATACGTTGACAAGGACCATCACGGAATCGAACTTCGAGAATCCGAGTGAATCCAGTTTGATGACGAGTTCTGCGGTATAACCGCTGTCCGCTGCCGTCGTGTCGTTCACGATGGTGGACGCATGTTTCACACCCACGCCGAAGCCGTGTGAGCTGTCCGACGCTTCATAATGCATCTGCGAATTGCCGGGGAGGTTATAATAGAGTTTGAACTCCTTATCCACACCCTTCGCATTCTTGATCTTCATGAAGATACCATCACCTTCCCAGCTGTCGCCGAAGCGGCTGACCGACTTGTCCTTGGAACGGAATCCAACGAACATGTGCGGTCCGCGGCGTGCGAACTTGAGTTCTGTGTAGGAGACATCATGGTTCGGGGACGGTTTCACATCGGCGCCGCCAGTGACAGTGCGTGCCAGTGAATCTTTATGGAATTCCGGGGGACCGAACACCAGGTACGGTGACCGTGCCTGCCAGATCGGTTCGTCCAGGATACCATCAACCGTCACAACGTTCTTCGAAGCATACGCCGGCATCATCTTCGGATCCTGATAGACCGGGACCGGTTTTGTCTGACGGATATCGTCGAAGTAGTAGGTGAAGTTCGCACCGCCGTCGCCGGAGGTACCGAGATCGAAGATCACAACGACCTTGGAGAACTTGGTGGTGTCATGCACCGACGAGAAGTCGAACATGAGTTCTTCCCATTCGTTCGCTTTCGTTGCCACGACATCGACCTCTTTATTGATGCTGCCGACGGTCATATGCTCGAGCTTGAAGAGCATCTTCGCGCCGACCTTCGGCATGTAGACTTTCGCACTGAAGATCTTGCCCTTGGTCAGATCGACCGGGGCTGCGAGCGTCAGGAACGAACCTGCCCACGGATCGCCGACACCTTTCACTGTTTTACCGACAAAGTTGCTCGTATCCATTCCGGTCTTGGACGGATTCATCTCCCGGGTCGTCGTCGCACCGCTGAAGTTGGTGAACGAGAAATCAACACCTTCGGGTTCAAAGGTCAGCGGGAGCATTGGAGCACTCTTCACTTGACGGATATCGTCGAAGTAGTAGGTGAAGTTCGCACCGCCGTCGCCGGAGGTACCGAGATCGAAGATCAACACGACCTTCGAGAACTTGGTGGTGTCATTCACCGACGAGAAGTCGAACGTGAGCTCTTCCCATTCGTTCGCCTTCGTAGCCACAACATCGACCTCTTTGTTGATGCTGCCGACGGTCAAATGCTCGAGCTTGAACAGCAACTTCGCGCCGACCTTCGGCATATAGACCTTCACACTGAAGACCTTGCCTTTGGTCAGATCGACCGGGGCCGACATGGTCAGGAACGAACCTGCCCACGGATCGCCGACACCTTTCACCGTTTTACCAACATATCCACTGGTATTCATGCCGCCGCTGTGCGGGTTCGCGATCCTCGTTGTTGTTGCACCGCTGAAATTCTGGAAATCATACACCAGACCATTGGATTCGAAATTCATCGGCAAGACGAGCATCTCCGGCTTGTATTTGAAGTCGTTCGAGTCGCGCGGGATGAACTGATAGTCCCACACGCGCGGCGAGGAAGCGTCGAACTGACCAGCCACACCGACCACCAGCGGCCAAGGGCCGGGGATCGGGTTACCGGAGAGTCCGCCGAACTCTGCCGGACGCATCGTCACCGTATCGGTGCCGTTATCGGTCACACGCAGGTTCAGCGCAGTGCCTGTTGCACCGCCGGCCGGCCACACCGGTGAGGTCGCCGTGAAGTTGATGTTCTTCACTGCTACCAGCGAGTTCTCATACAGCTCGCCGTTGTCGTTCAGTTCTTTCACCGTCACTATTTTCGGGATGATCGGCATGCCCGGACCGAGGTCCGTGAACGCCGGCGTCGGATGTCCGGTCCGCTCTTCGCGGATCTGGATCTTGCCGTTGAACGCCTGCAGTCTTGCTACGACCGAATACCGGTTGCCGCGCACAACATCGAACTTGATACCGCCGTTCGCCAGCGGATTGAACACCGTCATCGCGCCCATATCGTCCTGGATGTTCACATCCAGATTGATGCGCTGCGTGATGCTGTCCTCCTGGATGCAGACGCCTTCGATGCGGATGCCGTAGTTCGCCCACAGGATCGCTCCCAGGGTGTCGATATCACGCGGTCCGCCTTTGTATGCCATCTTCGTCGTTCCGGCGAAGTAACCCGGAATGACAGCAGATGTAAAGGACTGGTTCGAAACGTCCTTCACCGATGCCACGAAGTTCACGCGGCGGCCGTCGCGGTTCACCGAACCGGGAACGATCGCTCTGTACACGCGGCCTGCTGACTGCGTCAGCGTCACCGCGCCGGAGTCGATGCCGTTCTGGTCGCTCGAAGCGCTGCGGTAGCCGTAATACTTCACTTCTGCTGTTGCGAATGCTTTCATGCTCAGCAAGTTGAAATACACCGTATCCGGTTCCCCTGCCATCGGCACATACGGGAAGCGGTCGTTGTAGGTCACGCCCGGTACGGAGAGCGGAATGCTGAACTTGCCGACGCCGTTGTTCGTCCCCAATGCGATCAGGGTCGTATCGGCTGCGTTATAATAGACTTCACCTGTGCCGTTGGCATTGGTGTAGCTGCCCAGAGGTGCGGTCACACCGACCACATACGAGGTCAGGCCGCCATTCGTGATATCCACCACGCGCACCACAGACGGGGTCACGTTGCCGGCGAACATCGCCAGGAACTTCCGTCCGCCCAGCTCAAAATACTTGGCAGTGGATGCGCCGCTGGAGACGATACCTGTCCCGACGGTGTCCTTCGGTGCTCCGGTCGTGTCATACTTGATGGCCGGTTTGCCTGCCGTGTTGATCCAGAAATCGCCCATGCCGTTGGTTTCCGGTCCGATACCCAGAACGCCGGAAGCCCAGCCGGTCGGGGTGATCTCTTTGTAGAACACCAGTGTATCGCCCGAGCGCTTCAGCACGTTGATCACGCCGGGGGCGGCATTGCCTGCCACGAACACATAGGTCTCCTGACCCGAGCCGACAACGGTCAGCGCATCACCGATGCGCGGTCCGCGCAGGGAGTCGCTGAACGCCACGATCGGAGCAGCACCTTCGTTCGCCCAAGAGTAGATCCTCACCGGAGCCGCTTTGGTCACTGCGGTCTGAAGGTTCATCGTATAGATCCGGCCGTCGCCGCTCACGCCGACGCGGTTGAACGGGAAGGTACCTGCGCCGGTCGCAACGCCGGTCATATCCAGCCGGCCGAGCGTATCACCGTTCGCGCCGTCCAGGATCATGATCGCTTTGAATGCTGAGTCGCGTGTTGCCACGAGCACATGGCCCGTTGCCGCGTTGTATGCCATGCCGCGCACCAGGTCACCGGTGCCGCCGCCGAACGGACGCTTGAACCATTGCGGTCCCGCGGCCACCCCACTGACATATGTTCCAGCTGTATCCAGCCACACTTTCGGTAATGTGCTTTGCGCTTGAAGGACCGAACCGGCGGTCACCATAAGCCCAAGCAGCATCACGAAAGAAAACTGTACTATTTTTTTCATACGCGTTCCTTTTGAATGGATGATTGATGATGTGATATCTTGATAGTCATATTGGAATGGGTTCTTCGGCACTAATATTCGATTGTATCGCCCGACATTCAACTACATCATTGTGTAGTGCAATAGCATGGATAGTCTGCGATCGATCTCATGTTCTCCAAAACAGTCCTTTTTTCGTGAAAAACTGCGTTGCGACAGCGACCAGAAGCGTGAAGATCACCCCTTTCACGAATCCCAGCCACGGTGTGTAGGTCAGTTCATTCAATAGCGGCATGAGCGCCGTGAGAGAAAGGATCGGCAGGATCAGCACATTCCCTGCCACGTATGCGATCATCGGATTCTTCCCGTTATCAATGATGAGCGCAAAGGGCCAGCGGCGGCGGAGATGTTCTGCGATGATGGAGAAGACGATATAGGTGTATCCTGCCAATCCGGATGTGACGAAATAGTAACTGACCGTCGCACGGTCCTTTTTGATCCCTCCTTCGTACGCTTCAAAGAAGAACCCGAGCAGCAGCCAAAAGGTCCCCCAATAGAAGAGTGTGCGGAACAATCGCGCTTCAGAGGAATGTGCGGAACGAAGGACGGCATAGACCGCAGCGAGCAGCACAGCATTGACTGCCATTGTCAGAAGCACGTCGCGGGAGAAGAGTCCTGCAACAGTGATCCCAATGACACCCGTGAGCAATATCGCAACGGAACCCCACTGCATCGATCCCCATCCTCTCTCCTCCTTCAGCGGTTCGGACGGTGCGTTGAGCCAGGCGTAGATCAGATCACCGGCGATAGAGCCGGGAATGACGATGAAGAGGTACTGCAGGTAATAGAGTTTGTACATCCACGGGAACGGTGATGCGTTCCAGATCCATTGGTTCCAGCTGCCGTCGATCCCCTGCGTCAGACGGAGCGCCATCAGAAGACCGAGGATGCCGAGCCGGAGCAGGATGTTCGTTCTGGTGAGCATCCAGAGAACGGAACCGAAGAACGCCACATTCGCCAGAACGATGATGATGATGTCGCTGCGTGTGAGCAGGAATCCCGAACCATCCGCATAGGTGCGCGTTGCGAGGATCGCTGCACCTGCCGCCAGCGCGATGCTGCGCAGTGCGATGCGATACGTGCGTTTCACGGAATCGGGGTAGCGGACGAGCAGCGCGAACATCACGCCGAACGATGCCAGACCGATGAGCCAGTCCGCCGGACCGGGAGCAGTGCTGAAGAGGAACGGCTTGGTATGCTGCAGGAAGATAGCAAAGGCGACGAGCATCAGACCGCGCTGCAGGGATTGGAGTGCCACCTTCCATAGTGCGGCACCCGCCTGCAGCCGTTTGGTCAGACCGAACGGGAATGCTGCACCCATGGCGAAGAGGAAGAACGGAAAAACGAGATCGACCCACGTGATGCCGGGAAGGTCCGGGTTGAATTTGAAATCGGGCGGCGGAACCTGCGCATGATACATCCATGCCGGCAGAGGATTTGCGAAGTGGATGCTTCCGGAGAGGACCATGAACAGGATCGCCAATCCCCTAAGTGCATCCAAAGCATCAGCGCGGCGTATCGGTATGGACATACGTTCCTCCGTGATCGCGAACAGGATCTCTATTTATTGAGCATGAGTTTTCGCGCCGTGCGGTGCGGTCCGGCGCTGAGATGAGCGAAATAGACACCGGCCGAAAGTCCGTCCGCATGGAACACCACAGAATATTCCCCTTTCCGCTGCCAGCCATCGGCAAGAACGCGGACCTCCCTGCCGAGAAGATCGAACACCATCAACCGCACATTGCCATCCTGCGGGACCGTGTACCGCAGCATCGTGGAAGGATTGAATGGATTCGGATAGTTCTCCAGGATGCAATACCGTTCCGGCACGGAGATCGGAGGAGCGTCCTTCACTTCCGCCGAGAGCACGACATCAGGCGAGAGCATACGGTTGATGGTGATCATCGCTGCATCAGCAACGGTATACCGGCCCGGCACTCCCTGTGAGTTATCCAGCGTGAGTATGTTCTGCATTCCGGCATTCAGATGGAACGTCCCGAGCGGCTGCCACCCTTTCTTCGTCAGGTCGGTCTGGTCCACCAGAAAGAGCATCGAATCGGATGATGTGTGGACGGTGTAGCGGGCTTTTGAATTCCACGGCGTGTTGGGAACGCGGTACGTGAAGAGATCGTAATAACCGGCGGCAGGGACGTGAACAGTATAGCTGAGTACCGCACCGGGGACAGAATCATTGGAGCGGAGCACGGAACCTTCGAATCCTTTCATCAGGTACTGGATCCACACTCCCTGTTTCGTCACTGCACTGTCGGTCTCATTCACGACGGAGGCCGGGAATCGCCATTCACTCTCGCCCCGTTCCGGAACGAGTGCTTTCTCTTTATAATACGTCGCTTTGAGTGTATCGCCCAGCTTTCCGTTGTTCTTCCGTAGGCCCTCATAATAGAAGAATGCTTCGCCGTTCACCCCCTGCTTCCGGTTCTCTGCCATCGCCTTCATGAGATAATCGGCTGGAATAACATACTCGCTGGCCCCTGTTCCAAGGTTCATCAGGATCCCGGGAAAGAGGATCTTCTTCTTCGTCCCGGCCTGTGCGATGGCGTTCTGCAGTTCGAATGCATAATCCGAAAAACTGTACCGGTACAATTGCGGAATGAAATGATCAGCAATGCCGCTGTCGATCCACCCTTGCACATCCTGAAGATATTCCTGATACGACCAGGGAAAGATGCTGGGACTGGAAGAGACGAACAGATGGGAACTCTTCGCTTTGATGATCGAACGGACATCGGCGTACCATTGATTCATCTTGTCCGCCCGCCAGCGCATCCACGCGGCATCGCGGGGATTCACCGGAGGAGTATTCCCGCTGTGTTCCAGTTTATACAACGCCACAGTCACGGAATCGTATCCCCCCTCCACCGGCATGGCAGGGATCCGGTCGGAGAATTCCACACCGTCCACGTCGTACGTGGTGATCACTTCGGAGACCAACGCATTGATGAACGTCTGCACTTCCGGATTGATCGGTGAGAGCCAATCGAAACCGTTCTTCTTGCTGATGCTCCCGTCCGCATTGCGGGAGGCCCATTGAGGGAATTTCTGAAC
>JAVBYA010000120.1 GCA_030824295.1 Bacteroidota bacterium | reverse complement strand
AATTACCGGGGGGGTGGGCAGGGATAAAAAAAAAGGGACGCGTAAGCGTCCCTTTTTTATTGTCTATGATGGATCTTCTTATGGGAGCAGCACTGCGGCAGAGATCACCGTGGTCCATTTCCCGTCCTTATCACCTTCGGCGGACTGGGTCACATTGAAGGTCTTCAGGATCTTACCGCTCAGTTTGAAATGCTTTTCGCGTTCATCCCATGCCACATTCGGGTCGAAATCAAGTCCGAGTGTCGTTGCCAGCATGGTTGCCGCCAGATCTTCAGCATATTCACCCGCTTTTTCCTCGGTTTCGCCGAAGGGATGATGCTCAGAAAGATAGCCGTATTGGGAATCATCCGCAGCCATCGCCACGCCGATGGAGGAGGCCACCAGGCGGTTCGGCTCGTTGGTTGCGTTACGTGCCATCACGCAGAAGGTCACCTGACCCGGTTCCAGGAGTTTCAATCCTTCCGGGACGGTGATGCGTTTGCATTTGGGGGGATAGATGCTTGAAACGGTGACAAGGTTACATTTTTCAATGCCGGCATTGCGGAGGGCAAGCTCGAAGGACTGCAGGTAATCTTTATGCCTGCCGACACCTTTGGTGAAGAACATCTTGGCTGGGACGAAGGACAACGTCTCATCTCCTTTTGACAATGGTGAGGGAAAAGATATTACGGAATTTTCGTTCTAAAGAAGTAAACGTTCATAGATCGTCCGGAAAGTAAGCGTTGATCGTGTAACGTGCCGCGAAATATAGCGATACTTCTAAAAAATACAAATAAAAAATTTGTTAAGATTCCTTAACCGTTACGCCGGGAGCACTTTCAGGAACTTCCGTTTGCCGACCTTCACGATGGTCGGACCGGTAAGGGTGATATCCATTTTTGCGTCCGTCACTTTCTCGTTATTGACGGTCACGCCCCCTTGTTCGATCAGCCGGCGCGCCTCTCCTTTGGAGGGGACCAACTTTGTATCGGCAAGTAACTGGAGAATATTTACTGCCGTGCCGGTCGTTCCATAGGTCATCTCCTCGATCTCGTCCGGCATATCTTTTTTCACGAAGATACGGTCGAATTCCTCTTCTGCGGCGGTTGCTGCCGCTGCATCATGGTACAACGCGACGATCTCCTTGGCAAGGCGCCGCTTGGTGTTGCGCGGTTCCTCAGCGATCGCCGTTTTGATCGCATCCAGCTCGGTGTTGGGGATGTTCGTTGCCAGGACGAAGAAGTCGTACATCAGCCGGTCCGGGATGGAAAGGGTCTTTCCGAAGATCTCGCGCGGTGAATCACTGATGCCGATGTAATTGTCGAGGGACTTGCTCATCTTCTCCACACCGTCCGTGCCGGGAAGGATGGGCATCGTAAGGATGACCTGTGCTTCTTTGCCGAACTCGCGCTGGATGGCACGGCCGACAAGCAAATTGAATTTCTGGTCCGTGCCGCCGAGTTCAACGTCCGATTCGATGGCAACGGAATCCATCGCCTGAGCCAGCGGATAGAGGAACTCATGCAGCGAGATCGGCTCTTCACGGTTGAAGCGGGTATGGAAATCCTCCCGTTCCAGCATCTGAGAGACCGTATACTTGCTGGAGAGTTTGATCACTTCGGCAAAGCTCATCTTCCCGAGCCATTCCGAATTATAGACCATCCGCACATTGGCCGGGGAAAGGATCTTCCGCGCCTGCTCAAAGTAGCTCTCGCCGTTCTTCCGTGTCTCTTCCAATGTGAGTGAAGGACGGGTCTTGCTCTTGCCGGACGGATCGCCGATCATGCCGGTGAAATCCCCCACGATCAGAATGGCGGTATGCCCCAGGTCCTGGAACTGACGAAGCTTCCGCAGGACAACGGAATGTCCAAGATGAAGGTCCGGACGGCTGGGATCGCAGCCGAGCTTGATCTTCAGCGGTGTATTGGTCTTAATGGAGCGTTCGATCTTCTGAACGAGGTCCGCTTCCGGAATGATCTCCGAAACGCCCCGTTTGATGAGGTCCATCTGTTCGTTGAGGGAGGGGAATGCCATGGTCCGATACTATTATATAGAGTGGGTGGATTATGCCGAATGACGCCGCATCTCGCGTTCCACATCGCGGGATTTGATCGATTCGCGCTTGTCGTGGAGCTGCTTTCCTTTCGCGATGCCGAGCTCTATTTTGGCCATACCGTGCTTGAAATAGAGCTTCAAGGGGACGAGGGTCAGTCCTTTTTCATTGGTCTTGGCATGCAGCTTGGCGATCTCGCTCTTGTTCAGCAGGAGTTTCCGTGTGCGGATGGGATCGTGGTTGAACTGGTTCGCCTGTTCGTACGGACTGATATGCATATTCAGCAGCCACACCTCGCCGTTCTTCACCACTGCGTAGCTGTCCTGCAGGTTGGCTTTTCCGGCACGCAGACTCTTCACTTCGGATCCTTTTAAAACGATCCCTGCCTCGTACGAATCGAGTATCTCATACTCGAAACGGGCGCGGCGGTTGGAGATGTTGACGCGTTCTGCACTGGGTTGTTCCATACGGTTGACGTTTGCAACTTGAATTTACTCAAAAAGTGTTGCTATAACAAGAAAACTTCTTGCCGGATACTTGCACACTCCAACATCTTCCTTTATCTTGTATCAATTCTCATTTCTCGAACACCTTTTTTCCCTTGTCCCGAGTACAATGACCCACGCTGAATCCATTCTCATCCTCGATTTCGGTTCACAGTTCACACAGCTCATCGCGCGGCGCATCCGTGAACTGAATGTGTATTGCGAGATCCATCCGTTCAACATCCCGTTCTCCGCTGTCGAAGCGTTCGCGCCGAGCGGCATCGTCCTCTCCGGCGGACCGTCCAGCGTGTATGCTTCCGATGCACCCATCCCGGATGAACGCATCTATGCGCTCGGCGTTCCGGTGCTCGGCATCTGCTACGGACTGCAATTGATGGCGTTCCAGAACGGCGGTGCGGTGAACAAGGCGCCGCGCCGCGAGTTCGGCCGCGCTCAGCTGCTGGTGGACGACGCAGCCGATATCTTCCGGAACATCGGTGGACAAACGGAAGTCTGGATGAGTCACGGCGATGAAGTCACTGCGATGCCCGCCGGGTTCGAAAAGATCGCTCATTCGGAGAATGCCGGTATCTGCGCTATCCGCAACAGAGCCAAACGTTTGTACGGCATCCAGTTCCATCCCGAAGTGGTCCACAGTGCCGAAGGAAAGAAGGTCCTCTCCAATTTCGTGAAGGATATCTGCGGCTGCACCGGCAAGTGGAATGCCGATTCGTTCATCGAAAGCGCCGTGGCCGATATCCGCGCGAAAGTGGGGAACAAGAAAGTCCTCTGCGCACTGAGCGGCGGTGTCGATTCCTCTGTGGCCGCAGTGCTGCTGCATAAAGCGATCGGTGATCAACTCTTCTGCATCCATATCGACAACGGTCTGATGCGGAGGGGGGAGAGCGAGCAGGTGGTGAAGACCTTTCGGGACGAGTATCACATTGTGCTCGATTTCGTTGATGCAACGGAGATCTTCCTTGACCGGCTCAAAGGGGTGACCGACCCGGAACAAAAACGGAAGATCATCGGAAAGGCGTTCATCGATGTCTTCGATGCGGAAGCGAAGAAAGTGGAGGGAGCGGAATTCCTTGCGCAGGGGACCTTGTATCCGGATGTGATCGAGTCCGTCTCCTTCAAAGGACCGTCGCAGACCATCAAATCGCATCATAATGTCGGCGGCTTGCCGGAGAAGATGAACCTGAAACTCATCGAGCCGTTCCGCGAACTGTTCAAGGATGAAGTGCGTGCGGTGGGACGAAAGCTGGGGCTTTCGGATTATCTCATCGACCGGCATCCGTTCCCAGGTCCGGGTCTGGCCATCCGCATCCTCGGCGACATCACGAAGGAACGGCTGGAAGTGCTCCGAAGTGCGGATGAGATCTTCATTGGCGAACTGCGGAAACAGAATCTCTATCATTTCGCCTGGCAGGCATTCGTCGTCCTGCTGCCGGTGCAGTCCGTCGGCGTGATGGGGGATGAGCGGACCTATGAGAACACCGTAGCTCTTCGGGCAGTCACCAGCGTGGACGGAATGACAGCGGACTGGGCGCATCTTCCGTACGAATTCCTTGCGCATGTCTCCAACCGCATCATCAACGAAGTGCGCGGCATCAACCGGGTGGTGTACGATATTAGCTCCAAGCCCCCCGCCACGATCGAATGGGAGTGACCGCACAGTATGATCGAACTACGTAATCTGCATAAGACCTTCGGTTCCTTCGTTGCCGTCGACGATATCTCGCTTTCCATCCCTGCCGGAGAGTTCTTCGGATTCCTCGGTCCCAACGGCGCCGGCAAGACCACCACCATCAAGATGATGACCGGACTCTTCACGCCGACCTCCGGACAGATCCTCATTAACGGATACGATGTTGTGAAGCAGCCGCAGCAGGCGAAAGCCACATTCGGATACATTCCCGATCATCCGTACCTGTATGATAAACTGACGGGGCGGGAGTTCATCTATTATATGGGCGGACTCTATGGAATGGAAAAGAACGATCTCCGTGAGAATGTGGAACGGGTGATCGATCTGCTCGAGCTGGCGGGTTGGGTCGATAAGAAGACGGAGGACTATTCCCAGGGGATGCGTCAGCGGGTAACGTTCGCTGCGGCGTTCGTTCATCGGCCGAAGACCATCATCATCGACGAACCGATGGTAGGGCTCGATCCCCGCAGTGCACGCATCGTGAAGGATTCCCTTTCGCAGCAGGCGAAGCAGGGGTGTTCCATCTTCATGTCCACGCACATCCTGGAAATGGCGGAGGAACTGTGCGACCGGATCGGCATCATCAATAAGAGCAAGATCATCTTCCTGGATACCAAAGAGAACCTGCATCTGCACAAAACAAAATACGACGGGAATCTCGAATCCGTCTTCCTCGAACTCACAAAGGAACAGACCGAATGAATCTCTTCGACCGAGTGCTGAAGGTCATCGAACGGGCCGGCAACGCCCTGCCGCATCCCGTCTCCATCTTCGCCATCCTGGCCGGACTCGTCATTGTACTCTCCGCCGTCGGCAGTGCGCTGCAGCTGTCCGTCATCCATCCCGGGACCGGCAAGCTCATCACCGTGGTGAACCTCCTCTCCGTTGAGGGGCTGCACCGCATCCTCACCGGGACCGTAAGTAACTTCACCGGATTCGCTCCGCTCGGCACGGTGCTGGTGGCGATGATCGGTATCGGCATCGCGGAATACAGCGGACTCATCGGCGCCGTGATGCGTCTCCTGGTGCTGTCGGCACCAAAGAATCTCCTCACGGCTGTGGTCGTATTCGCCGGTATCATGTCCAACGTTGCCAGCGAGATCGGTTACGTGCTGCTCGTGCCGCTCTCTGCGATGATCTTTCTTGCCGCCGGTCGGCATCCGCTGGCGGGACTCGCCGCAGCGTTCGCCGGGACATCCGGCGGATACAGCGCCAATCTTCTGCTCGGAACGGTCGATCCGCTGCTTGCCGGACTCTCTACGGAAGCGGCGAAGATCATCGATCCTGTGTATGTGGTGAATCCTGCCGCCAATTATTATTTCATGTTCGTCTCGACCTTTCTGCTGACCCTCATCGGCACCTATGTCACGGAACGGATCGTCATTCCGCGGCTCGGAGTGTATGAAGGAGATGAGAAGCCGGAGGAATTGAAATGGCTCACGCCGGAAGAACGGCGCGGACTCCGGTATGCGCTCATCACCAGCGCGGTGCTGATCGTTGTCGTGCTGGCGGGACTGCTGCCCGAGAACGGATTCCTGCGCAGGGCGGACGGTGATGTGCTCCATTCGCCGTTCATGTCCGGTATCGTCACGTTCATCTTCCTGAGTGCGTTCGCTGCCGGTATCGCGTTCGGTGTCGGCGCCGGCACCATCCGCAAGGATGCCGATGCGATGAAAGGGATGTCCAAATCGATCGAAACGCTCGGCGGATACATTGTGATCGTCTTCTTCGCAGCGCAGTTCGTTGCGTACTTCAACTGGACCAATCTCGGACTGATCCTGGCGGTGAACGGTGCGGAAGGACTCAAAGCGCTGAACCTCGGTCCGATCCCGCTCATGATCACATTCATTCTTATCGCTGCCACCATCAATATGCTGATGGGAAGTGCTTCGGCGAAATGGGCGCTGATGGCGCCGGTGTTCATTCCGATGTTCATGCTGCTTGGGTTCACGCCGGAGTTCACGCAGACCGCGTACCGCATCGGCGACAGCGTTACCAACATCATCTCGCCGACCATGTCCTACTTTGCGTTCATCATCGCGCTCATGGCGCGGTATGATAAGAAGGCGGGGATGGGAACGCTCATCGCTACGATGCTGCCGTATACCATCTTCTTTCTGATCGGATGGATGCTCCTGTTCGTCCTCTTCATCCTGCTGGACCTTCCGGTCGGTCCCGGCTCACAATTGTATCTTGCACGATGACCACGTTCCTGCACATCCTGTGGTTCAAGAACCTGATGTTCTGGAAGGTCCCGTCGCAGCGCGATACGGGCACCATCATCCGGAACGTCGGTTCGTTCGTGGTCTTCGGTTCATTCGCGGTCGGTGCGTTCTACTTCTCCCATTTCCTCACTGCGTTCCTGCTGGAGGAGGTGAAGATCGGGTTGTTCCTGTTCCACCGCTTCATCGGGATGCTGCTGTTCGTCTTCTTCGTGACGATCAATCTCGGCAACATGGTGGTCTCGTTCTCCACATTGTACCGGACGCCGGAGGTGCAGTTCCTGCTCACCACTCCGGTCTCGTACCTGAACATCTTCGTCATCAAGTTCCTCGATAATTTCTTCTACAGTTCCGGGACGCTCTTCATGGTCGGCTTCTCCGTTCTGCTGGGGTATGGGTTCTATTTCGATCTGCCGTGGCATTTCTATCCGGTGATGATGTTCGGTGTGCTGGTGCCGTTCATGTTCCTGGCGGCCTGCATCGCGGTGATCGTACTGCTGCTAGTGATGAAACTCGCAGCGCGGGTGAATTTCCGCATCCTCATCGCCGCGGTTGTGGTGGCATACATCGGTCAGGTGTATCTCTACTTTACGGTGACAAGCCCGGTCCATCTGGTGCGCGAAGTGATGAAGTACTATCCGAACGTCGACCTCTATTTCGGCTCATTGGACCCTGCCGGAGTCCGTTATCTGCCGAACTTCTGGGTCTCGGAGATCATGTACTTCTATGTTGCCGGGAATACTTCCGCAGTGCTGGGATATGCGGTGATGCTCGCGGCATCCACCGTCGGGGCGTTCCTCATTGCGCTCTCCATCGCGGCCGGTTCGTATTATGATACATGGATCACGTCACTCTCCATCAAGTCCCTCACGATGAAGGCGTTGACGCTCAAGGACCGCTTCTTCAGTTTCGGCCGGTCGTCGTCCCTTTCAGCGCCGGTGGAAGTGCTGCTGAAGAAGGAACTGTGGCAGTTCGTGCGGGAGCCGATGCAATGGATCCATTTCGTGGTGATGATGGGGCTGCTGGTGATCTTCCTGTCGAGCGTGAGTACGCTGAATATCCGTCTCGAATCGGCGTACCTGAAGGCGGTGGTCTATCTGGTGATCTTCATCTTCAATATCTTCCTGATCAATTCGCTGGCGCTCCGGTTCGCCTTCCCGATGATCAGTCTGGAAGGGAACGCGTACTGGTCCCTGCGGAGTTCGCCGGTGCCGGCCGAGCAAGTGTACCGGATCAAGTTCCTGCTGGTGATGACCATCCTCGGCGTGTTGAGCATGGTGATCGCGCTCCTCTCCAATGTGCCGTATCTGTTCATCCATCACATCGTCGGGGAGAAACCGTGGCTGGTGGAACGGGTCGTGCCGAGTTCTCAGGTGCGGGTATTGGCGTACTGCTCCATCATCATCACTCCGATCGTCACGATGACGCTGGTGAGCCTCAATTTTGCGTTCGGTTCCATCTATGCGAACTACAGTGAGAAGAACCCGATCCGCATCGCGTCGTCACAAGGGGCAACGATGACGTTCCTGCTGAGCGTGGTGTACCTGGTGTATCTTCTGGGAGTGTACTATTTCGCCGCCACGATGCTCTTCACGGCGGAGATTCGCAAATTGCCGGTGGATTGGACCGTGCTGCAGATCGTGATGGGCGCGATCATCGTCCCCTCGGTCATCATCACCGGTGTCGTCCATACACTCGGTATCCGTTCGTTGCGGAGGGATCTGACATGAGATCGTTCGTTGCTGCACTCTTCCTGTTCTGTGCGATGCTGCCGGCGCAGGATTCCGTCACCTACCATCAGCCGTCCGAAGAACTCTTCCTTCAGGGGATGCGTCAGTATTCCCAGAAGGAGTACCGTCCGGCGCTCACGTCGTTCCGTCAATCCATCGCGGCATTACCGCTCAATCACCGTACCACCGCTGCACTCATCATGGCTGCGAAAAGTGAACTTGCCATGAAGAACTACCGCGGCGCCATCGCGGCATGCGAAGCGCTCACCAATGCGTTCCCCGGGACGCTCTTCCTGGAGGATGTGCTGTTCACGCGCGGCATGAGCCGCTACCACCTGGGTGATCACCGCGGTGCGTTCGATGATATGACGGAGGTCTACCGATCGGCGCAGCAGCCGGCGAACAGACAGCATGCGGTTCGGGTGATCGAACATCTTGCGCAGGAATATCTGACGGAGGAACTGACCTCGCCGGCGGTGACCGACACGCTGATGCCGTACCTGCGGAACCTGCTCATTGTTGTTGCCGCCGAGGTGCAGTTCCAGAACGGCGCCATCGATGGTGCACGTGCCGCCATGGCGCGGTTCACACCGGCGGAAGCAGACCAGGCATTGCAGTTCCGCATCAACCGGCTGGTCGCCCGCATCGAGAAAGGGAATCAGATCACCGTCGGGGTCCTGCTGCCGCTGCAGCGGTCGACGGAAGGGGAGACGCGGGAGAAGAAGATCGTGAGCGAGATGCTGGAAGGGATCACACTGGCGGTGAGTGATTATGAAGAACGGACCGTTCCAGGTCAGGTGTCGGTGCAGCTGGAGGTGAAGGATTCGGAGAAGGATTCAGCGATCATCCGTTCCACCATCGAAGCGTGGGGAGATGATCCGATGGTCACCGGGATCATCGGACCGGTGTTCAGCGCTGAGACCATGATCGCAGCGCGGTTCGCGCAGGAAAAGGGACTGCCGATCGTCACGCCGACCGCTACGGACGAAGGGATCTCGGCCATCGGACCGTATGTGTTCCAGGCGAACTCCACCAACGGCGCCAAAGGGAAGACCATGGCACGCTATGCCGTGAACGTTCTGGGTGCCAAGACCATTGCTGTGCTCGGATCCGCTACGGCATCCACCGCAATGCAGGCGGATTCATTCATTGCCGAGGCGAAACGGCTGGGGGCGACCATCGTTGCTGACCGCCGTTACAGGAAAGGGGAGTCGGACATCCGTTCCTACGTCCGCTCCATCCGTGTGGAAGCCTCCTCGCTCCGTCCGGACTACGTCGTTGCCATGCGCGGCAAGATCAATGCGGCCGAGGTCTCGCGCCGGCTCGTATCGCTCGGCATCAAATTCTCGTACATCGATTCCATCATTGCCACGGGAGGTCTGGTGAACTTCACTACCTTCTTCGGGGACAGCGCCAAGAGGATCGCCGATTCGCTCCGTCTGCCGGTGAAGAAGACCGCCATCTATGTGGACAGTCTGCATTATCCGGTGACGACCGTGGATCTCATCTACTGTCCCATCTCCAACAGCCATGAGATCGGCGTCATCACGTCGCAGCTGGCGTTCTATAATATCCGATCCACGCTGCTCGGTTCCGGCGACTGGAACGATCCGAACGAGCTGGACCTGAACAAACGGTACGCGGACGGCGCGATCTTCGGAAGCGACCGCTGGGTGGAGCGGAACGAGCGGACGCAGCGTATCTTTTCACGCTACGCACAGCGGTACGGCCGGCAGATGTCGGATAATGCGCTCTTCGGATTCGATGCCATGTCCATGGTCCTCACACAATTCGGCGATGGTGCGGTCACACGCCAAGCTCTCGCTGATGCCCTTGCTTCCGTTTTCGAATACCCTGGTATCCGGAATGCGGTCTCCTTGCGCCAAGAACGGGTGAACAGTGCGCTGCAGATCCTGCAGTTCAGGAACGGCGCCGTCACCAGGCTGCACACCTTTTCAACGCAATGAACCTATGCATGCAGTACTCTCCAACGAACCTCCTGTCCGCTACGCAGCGATCAAGGAGTGGCCGGAGGATGAACGTCCCCGCGAGAAACTGGTCGCCCACGGCGCCGCTTCACTGTCCGAAGCGGAACTGCTGGCGATCCTGATCAACATCGGCACAGCACAACGGTCCGCGGTGGATGTCGCACGCGGTCTGCTGAACGAATACTCCACGCTCAAACGGATCGCATCACTGACGGTCGCGGACCTGAAACAGTCGCGTCACAAAGGGATCGGGACGGCAAAAGCGGTCACCATCGTCGCAGCCTGTGAGTTCGCGCGCCGCATCGCTGCGAAGAGCACTGATACCGAAACGGCCATCCGGACGCCGGAGGATATCCATCGCCGGTACGGACCGAAAC
>JAVBYA010000061.1 GCA_030824295.1 Bacteroidota bacterium | reverse complement strand
GACCGCAGCGGAGAAGGCCGAGGTGACCAGGAACATGAGCAGCGTCCTACCGCCAAGCTTGCCGAGTTTTGAGAGATCGCCGAGTCCTGCTACACCGGATGCGAGCGACGCGAAGACCAGCGGCACGACAACGATGAAGAGCATCCGGAGGAATATCTGACCGACGGGATGAGCGACCGTATCGATGAAGAGTCCGAGGTTCTCCATGGCGACGGTATTACCGGCAACGGCCAGGTTCGCCGTGATACCGGCGGCAGCGCCCAAGCCGAGTGCGATCATGATCTTGAAGGAATTATCGTGGGACGCAGCCATCCTATTTTCCTTTCGCTTCTTTGAAGAGGATCCACATCAACAGACCGAACACGGCAACGGCAAGCAGTTCGGTATTCCAGAGGAACGGCAGGTACTTATATCCGATCGCAAGGAGCATCGGCAGACCGGTCTCCTCATCCACAAACCCCGGGATGAAGTTGAGGAACGCCGCGGCAACGCCGAGCAGAGCACCGCCGGCGATGAGTCCGGAGGAGAAGAGCGTCCCTTCGCTTTCATCGGTGGCATCAGGTTCCCGTTTGTACCGGCGGTCAGCGATACGTCGGACGACACCGCCGAGGAAGATCGGCAGTGTGGTGGACAGCGGCAGATAGAATCCAACCGCAAAAGTGAGCGAGTGGAATCCCAGCAATTCCATGAACAGTGCGATACTCGCACCGATCATGATGAGGCCCCACGGCAATTTCTGTTCGAGCAATCCACTGATCAGCACCGCCATCAGGTTGGATTGCGGTGCGGCGAGGTCCTTACCGCCGATACCGTCCTCCCGTTTATAGACCGGAGTTCCCGTTTCCTTCGCCACCAGGTAATTCCCCGGTTCCACACCCTGGATATCCTGCACCTTCACCAGCAGATAGGTGACCCCATCCTTCCCTTCCATCTCCTCCGCACGCGCCATCTGTTGTTCCGTGATGCTGAACGGTGCCTTCACTGGTATCTCTTTCGCCTGGCTTTCGTTCAGCAGCAGCATGGTGATGCCGATGACCGCTGCCGAAGTGACGACTCCGATCAGAATAGCGAGCTGCTGTGCACTGGGCGTTGCACCGAGAAGATGTCCGGTCTTCAGATCCTGCGCCGTGGTGCCGGCGTTACTGATGGCGATGCAGACCGTCGCGCCGATGACGAGCGCCAGATACGTGTATTCCTGACCGGTCCAGCCGACCGCCAGAAAGATGAGGCAGGTTGCCATCAGCACAGCGATGGTCATGCCGGAAAGCGGGGATGACGACGAACCGACGATGCCGGTGATGCGGGCGGAGACGACCGAAAAGAGGAATCCAAAAACGAAGATGAGTGCCGCCCCGAGCAGATTCACGCGGAACGCCGGCACGAGCCAGATGAACAGGATCAGCAGCAGTGAACCGATACCGACGACGGTAATCGGGGTATCCCTTTCCGTCCGCAGCACCGGACCGGTCTGACCCGACGAAGAACGTTCTGAGGTGAGCTGTTTGATGGATGCTGTGAGCGAGTGCCAGATGGAAGGGAACGCGCGGATGAGACCCAGCACGCCACCCGTGGCAACAGCACCGGCACCCATGTACTTGATATAGTTCTTCCAGATTGCAGTCGGATCCATCTCGGAGATCGGGACGGTGCCGGGATAGATGGGCTGCGTTCCTGACGCGCCGATGAACGCAATGATGGGCGAGATGACGAATGCTGCAAGCAGTCCTCCGCCGACCATGATGAGGGATGTATGCCAGCCGATGATATATCCGACGCCCATCAGTTCCGGAGCGACATCCAGCGAAACAGATGAACCGCGGTAGAACGGGAAGGAATGCTCGACGGAAGGCTTCCAGAATCCGCCGATGTTCGACATCCCTTTCCACAGTGCGCCGAGCCCGATCCCTTTGAAGATCTTCGCTGCGGATGTTCCGCCGATCTCCCCTGCTTTGATGATCTCTGCACAGGCGGTCCCTTCCGGGAACCGGAGGTTCTCATGTTCCTTCACGATGATGTAGCGGCGGAGCGGTATCATCAGCAGCACGCCGAGCACACCGCCGGTCAGCGCGATCAGCAGCGTGATGGTGGTCTTGAGCGGGAAGCCGAGGAAGATGAGTGCGGGAATAGTGAATACGACCGCCGCAGCGACCGATTCCCCGGCCGAACCGACGGTCTGTACGATATTGTTCTCCAGTACCGTATTCCCCCGCATCTTCTTCAGGATAGTGATGGCCATGACGGCGATGGGGATGGAGGCGGAGGTCGTGAGACCGACACGGAGTCCGAGATAGACGGAAGCGGCACCGAAGACGATGCCGAGGAGTGCACCGAGCACGATGCCGCGGAGGGACATCTCCAGCGGTGAATCGTTCGGGGAGATGTACGGAACGAACGGTTTGGACATTCTTTTTCCGGGATTATTGAGTAAAAAAGGATGTGGGAATATAGAGAAATTGCAGGATGAACAAAAGCCTTTTTACTTCATCACGATCATGTTGGCGGAGCTCGTCGCGATCAGCTTCCCTTTGCTATTGTGTGCTTCACCGGTGAGATGGAGCGACACAGGGCCGCGCGATGCGACCCGCACCGAGACGGTGAGCGTTTCGCCAATGGGAATGGGACGGATGAATTGGGTGTGCATGTCAAGAGTGACGCACGGATTCCTGGCGGCAACGTAACTGAGGGGACCGAACGCATTGTCGAACGCAGCGGCGATGAATCCCCCCTGCATCACACGCATCGGATTGAGCATCTCCTCCGTGACCGGCACGGCGATGGTCAGTGCTGACCGTGATTCGTAATGCACCTCGCGGACCTTCATCCACGCATAGCAGTTCGGCTGGATCTGCGCGTTCGGATATTGCGCATGCATCTGCTTCATCTCTTCGTGGAACACCGCAATGGTATCAGACATGGGATCTCCGTTCAATAGAATGTGATGGATGCGAGTTTCCGCAGGTCATCGGCGGTCGTGATGCGCGTACCCCGTCCACGAAGCCGTTCAAGGGAGATACCGAACCGTAACAGCGGCCTCTCCCGGACTGCCATTGAATCGTCAAACGACTGTTGCACGACGGTAATGATCATGACCGGTGCATACCGCTCATAAAAATGGAACATCGGCAAACCGACCAACACCTGCAGGGCGACGTAGACGTGTCCGGCAAGTCTATCCTTATCCGCCCGCTGCACAGCAGGCACGGTCTGTTCCGGAGGGAAGACAACGGAAGCAGAGAATTGATTCAGCGGCGGATCGATGATGAATCTGTCCATGAGCGGCAGGAAGGGATGCGAGCGGTTCCCGAGCAATCCCAAACGGAACGATGCTGAGATATCGGTCCTTGCACCGCGACGGATCGAAGCCATTTCCGTCGAGTACTCCGGAGACGGTGTTTCCGGTGCCCCCTTCGTTGGTGCCGGCGGGACCGTGCCGGTCTTTGCCGTCGGCCGGTCATATGGTGTTGCGATCAGTTCGTCGCGGAACGGCTCTCCGGTGACCTCCGCATAGATCGTTCTCATCCGGTGCGTTCCGATCTTTTCCTGCGTATCCACATCCCGCTCGCGGAAGTAATTGCCGAACCGCACGGCGACCGACGCAAAGTTCATTGTTTCGGTCACTTCCAGATATTCATCGAACACCACATACACCCGGTAGAAGAATGCGAAAGAGAGCATCGCACCGAACCATGCCATAGCGTTCCCGACCTCCGCCGTCGTATAGAATGTATAGGTCAGGCGGACGATGTTCAGGAAATAATCGAGCAGGAATACCGCGAGCAGATACACCGTACCGGCCGTGAACAGGCGGTAGATGAACGGCGGCTGGCGCAGCCGCTCACCGGTCCTATACAACAGGCGGAGCATCATGTAGAGTACGGCACTACAGAGTATATCGATGATCATCGGTAGCACAGTGACCGACTCCGAAAAGATTCACAATGCGCTCAATGTACCAAGATTCATGGACGAATGCATTCGGAATATCGTCCCCTTTAAACGCACACTGCCGGGATCGCTCCCGGCAGTGTGCAGAATACATGATGGACGAACAGTTACCGGACGTTCTTGAGGATCTCCAGCGTGAACTTCCAGAACTTTCCGACCGTGTCGATATGGATCTTCTCATCCGGTGAATGGACCCCTTCCAGTGTGGGACCGTAGGAGATCATATCCATACCGGGATATTTCTCCCCGATGATACCGCATTCCAATCCGGCATGGATCGCTTTCACATGGGGCTCCGTTCCATAAAGGTTCTTGTAGGAATGTTTCGCCACACCCAGAATAGCGGACTGCAGATTCGGCTTCCAGCCCGGGTATCCGTCCGTATGCGTCACTGCCGCACCGGCAAGCGTCAGGATGGAGGCCATGGTCTGCAGCGCTTCCACGATCTCCGACGATACGGAGCTGCGCTGACTGGTGATCAGTTCGATCGCTTTCTTCTCCATCTTAATGATGGCCACGTTCGTGGAGGTCTCGACCAATCCGGGAATATCGGCGCTCATCTTCAGCACGCCGTGCGGCAGTGCAGAGAGTGCCCGGAGCAGCGAAGTCTGCAGCGGTTTTTTCAGGACGGTCCCTTTTTTCACATCAGCGGCCGCCGCGATCACAATCAGGTCTGGTTCCACAGAAGAAAGTTCCCCTTTCAGGGTTTCGTTCCACTGAGCAACGATCTTCGCTGCCTTCTTTGCATCCTTCTTCGGTACGAACACGAGCGCTTCCGCTTCGCGCGGAATGGCGTTGCTCTTGTTCCCTCCCTCGATGGAAGAGATCCGGGCACCGACCGCTTCCAAAGCGATCAGCACTCTGGTGATGATCTTGATGGAGTTACCGCGCCCTTTATCGATCTCCAGGCCGGAATGTCCCCCTTTCAATCCTTTCACAACCACGTTCAGTGCAACGGACCCTTTCGGCGCTGTATCGGTTGCCAGCTTCCAGCGCGCAATGGTATTGCGTCCGCCGGAACAGCCGACGAATACGGAGCCCTCTTCTTCGGAATCGAGATTGATCATGGTCGCACTGCTGAGGAATCCCGGTTTCAGATTTGTCGCACCGGTGAGACCGGTCTCTTCATCCACGGTGAAGAGGAGTTCCAGCGGACCGTGCTCGATGCTGCGGTCCTCCATGATCGCCAGGTTCGTTGCCACGGCAATGCCGTTGTCCGCGCCGAGCGTCGTTCCGTTGGCCATCAGCATGTTGCCGCTGCGGACAAGTTCGATGGGATCCTTTGTGAAATCGTGCACCTTCTCTTTGTTCTTCTCCGGGACCATATCCAGATGTCCCTGCAGACAAACGGACGGAACATTCTCGCGTCCTGCCGTTGCCGGCACCTTCACCAGGACGTTCATGAACTTGTCCTGTTTTGCTTCCAGTCCGAACTCCTTTGCAACACCCATCACGTACGCAGCGATGGCCTTCTCATTCTTGGATCCGCGCGGAATGCGGCTGATGGCCGCGAAGTACTTCCATACCAATGCCGGCTCTAAACCTTTGATCGCTTCAGACATAACATGCTCACTATGATTGTTGGAAAAAGTTGATATTTAAAAATACGACGAATTTCCCCTTCATTCCAGCGGATTATTCGCCGTGAAAAACAGAGAGGCGTCTCCTTCCCTTGCCGGGATGAAGACGCCTCAAGTGTCACCGAAACAATAGGATTATTTCTTCATTGCCGCACGGTAGAGAGTGAAGGCCATAAATGCGAAAGCACCGACGCCGAGCAGCTCGAATCCGCCGGCTCCGAGCACACCGGAGAGTATATGTTCCATGTTCAGAGCGTTTAGCAGACCCCATTCATATTTGTCATCGTATACTTTCAGCACGGCAACGATTACGCCGAACAGAGCACCGCCGGCAACGAGACCGGTCGCGAAGAGACTGCCTTTGCCGAGTTCCGCATCCTCTTCCCCTTCACCTTTGCGCTTCCGGACCATATCCGCTGCGCCTTTGATGAGACCGCCGGCGAAGATCGGGAGCGTGGTGGAGAGCGGGAGGTACAGACCGACAGCAAAGGAGAGTGCCTTCACGCCGCACATCTCCATCACGATGGAAACGAACACGCCGACAAGCACGAACTGCCAGTCAAGATTGAAGGAGAGAAGACCTTTGATGAGGGTCGCCATCAATGTTCCCTGCGGAGCGGGAAAGTCTTCTGTACCGATCGCATGATAGATTCCCTGCGAGATCATCGCGGGTGTCGGCGTATCGAGGATCTGCACCGTCCAGCCGATCACTGCGGAAGAGACGATCGCACCGATGAAGAGAGCAATCTGCTGATACCTGGGTGTGGCACCGACGATGTAACCGGTCTTCAGATCCTGCGATGTTGCACCGGCATTCGCCGCTGCGATGCAGATCATACCCCCCACGACGAGCGCCATCGGTTCGTAGACCATACCGGTCCAGCCGATACCGATGAAGATGAGCGCGGTTCCCATCAATGTGGCAATGGTCATGCCGGAGATCGGATTGGAAGAGGAACCGATGATGCCAACGATGCGGGAGGAGACTGTGACGAAGAAGAATCCGAACACGATGATGAGCACACCGAGCATCAGTTTGCTGATGAGCGAATCACCCGGGATCATCGGAAGGATGGCAATAAGTACTACCAGCGCTGCCGAGCCTCCGAGCACGGTAAGGAACGAAAGATCGTTCTCCGTCCGTGCAATAGCGACGCCGGACTGACGGTTCTTGAGTGACTCCATGCTTCCTTTGAAGGAACTGATGATAGTGGGAATGGTCTTCAGAAGGGTGATGAAACCGCCTGCCGCGACCGCACCGGCACCGATCTGCCGGATGTATGCACGATAGATGGCGCTGGAAGTATTGGCGAACTCCTGTGTCTCCGGATTCCAACCGCCCGGACCGCCGGCGGTCAGGACATCTTTCAGGTAACCGAGTTTCACCAGTTGTTCTGCGATGGTGGAAGCCGGGACCAGAGAGGAAAGAAGCGGAATGAGACCGACCCAGGCGAGCACGCCGCCTGCCGCCAGCACGCCGGCGATCTTCGGTCCGATGATGTACCCCACGCCGAGATACTCCGGCGTGATATCACCATTGACCGTAGCGGAGGGAAAGAATTTGTTCTTCTGCGTTGTGACCCACGCCGGTGTTTCGGCGATCACGTGGAGCACTTTCTGCAGAATGGCATACAGGAACGCAAACCCGAGTCCCTGATAGGCGGTCTTGGAGAAATCTCCTCCCTTTTCACCGGCGATGAGCACGGATGCGCAGGCCGTTCCTTCCGGATACGGCAACGACTGATGTTCCTGCACAATGAGCGAACGGCGGAGCGGGATCATCATCAGCGTACCAAGGATACCGCCGAACATGGCAAGCGTGAAGATGGTCCAATAGTTGAAATATGCAGCGCCGCCGCTTTCTACGGATAGAAAGAGGAACCCGGGAAGCGTGAAGACGACACCGGCGGCGATGGATTCACCGGCCGAACCGGTGGTCTGGATGATATTGTTCTCCAGGATCGTTGTCTTGAACCACTTGCGGCCGAGCGAGATAGCCAGCACGGCGATCGGGATCGATGCGGAAACGGTCAGCCCTGCCTTGAGAGCGAGATAAACGGTGGATGCGCCGAAGATGATGCCGAACAGCGCACCCAACAGCACGGATTTAACGGTGAATTCAGGCACCATTTGCCCGTCGGCAATGAATGGTTCGAATTTCCCGGTGGGGGTCGAAGTGGAGGACATGTATTTCTCCTTATTGTGAGTTATGCGATCGTATGGTGATATCTATTGCTTGAACAATGGGGAGGAGCGTTATGGCGCAAAGGTCAATTCGTCCGTCAACAACCGGAAGAAACCGTCAGTGATCATGGATGAATTGATCGCGGCAGTCCTCAGCGGTGTACCGTTGGACACCGTCACTTTCGTCACCGTCGCATGGACAGACGTGGACCGGGCTCCTTCATTATGTATTCGAAGGGTCAGGACATATCTAAATGATTCGACTGTTTGCATATTCTCTGCCGAGTCGTCATGGCGATGATGGTCCTGTTCATTCCGTTCTTTTGACGTCTTCTTGTCATCATTCGCCTTGGAACTGTCGGCGAACAGCATAATGATGAAACCGAAGAGCAGGACAAAACTGATGAATACCAGGAACGATTCACCGGCAGACATTTTTTGTTTTTCCGGCAGCGGTTTGTCGGACTGATCCAAAGTGGAATACCGTTCCGCTGTGATGATTCCTGCCGCGGCATCACTGACCGTGATGATATAACCGGAACGCTGCAGGACCGTAATGCTTCGCTGAAAGACCAGCGCAGAACTATGGGTGAATGTTTTCACCACCGGTACCGCCGGCATATCCGATGTGATCGCTCCAGTGCTGTGACATCCGATGACGGAGACGGTTGTGAACAGGGTCAACACCGTGAACACGAGCAGCGGACGCGTGCACCAGTACCGAATGAGTGCAGGGAGCGGGATAATCATTGTCCGATACGAAAGATGGCTTTGAAGATATGTCCCGCCATCTGCGGATTCTCTTTGAGCCGGCGGATGGAGTAACCATACCAATCCATACCGAACGGCACATAGACCCGCAGACGGTGACCTTCGTTCACAAGCCGTTTGCGCGTTTCATCCCGCACGCCCAGCAGCATCTGGAACTCATACTTCTCTTTCCCCAGCTTCATCTCATTGACCATGGCGATCGCGCCGTTGATGAGCACGTCGTCGTGCGTTGCGATCCCAACATAGCTCCCCCCTTCAAAAAGGATGCGGAGGAGCTTCAGATAGTTCTCCTGGATCCCTGCTCGGTCCTTGATAGCGACCGCTGCCGGCTCCACGTAGATCCCTTTGCAGAGGCGCACATTCGCTTTCTCTGCCGCCAGGGTGCGGATATCCTGTTCGCTCCGGTGGAGGTATGCCTGGATGACGATGCCGACCTTGTCATGCCGTTCCCGCATTGCGCGATAGACCGCCAGCGTATCATCCGTACAGGTATGGTCCTCCATATCGATGCGGACGAAATTACCGTGTTTCTTCGCCGTGTCGACGATCCGGGCCGTGTTCTCCATGCAGAACTGCTGTTCCATCTTCAGACCGAGCGAGGTGAGTTTGATGGAGAGATTGGAATCGATGGAATGTTCGGCGATCGCGTTCAGCACAGCAACGCTGGCATCACGGCTCTGCATCGCCTGTTCGCGGGTGAAGATGTCCTCGCCGAGCACATCCACGGTTGCCATTGCGCGCTGCGCATTCAGCGTGCGGACGGCGGCAACAGCATCGGTCAGCGTGGCGCCGGCGATGTAGCGGCTGGCCACCTTTGCGATGATCGGTTTCGGAACGAACGGCATGGCGCCGACGATAAGGGAGTTGAGGAGATTCATACGTCAATTCGCAGGACCGCCGGCAAGAACAGCGCCGGCGGTCATTGATGGATTCATTATAACGGGAAAACGAAGCTGACCTTCGGCGTGATGCGCTTCTGCGGCGCATAGCCGATCACTTCACCGGCACCGTCCTTCTGCGGAGCGAACGTCCATGTATAGAGCGTCGAAACGATCATGAACGGATAGGGTTTGTATCCCACTTCAGCATAGAGCAGGGAGCGGTTGTCCAGGGTGAAGACATCCTTGTTGCTCTCGATGTATTTCTTGTCATAGCCGGCACTTAAACTCACCAACGGGATCTTGCTGCCGGTGTTGGCGCCGATGTGCAGCATTCCGCTCTTCGGGTCCTGATCGAGCTTCTGGTAGGAACCTTCCGCCTGGATCGTCCCGAGAACATCCACCAGCAGACTGCCAAAATATCCTGCGCCCGGCGAGGGGGTATTCTCCAACCGTTTCGCTTTGCTTTCGAATTTCCCCGGTGTCGCTTGGTACCGTTCCATCTCATAGAATGCATTGAAATAGGAAGGCATGAATTTCTCGGTCTGACCGAACCGGCGTTCGAACTTCGTGAAGACCTTCACGAGTCCCATGGCGGAGAAGTTGACGTCGATACCGGCAGCGAAGCCGCTGCCGTAATTGAAGATCTTCGCATAGTCCATGTAGAGCGTTGCATCGGCGACAGGCAGTTTGAACAGCGGCAGACCGATATCGAAACCGATGACGGACATCGCGCCTGCATTATAGGTCGATGTGTCGAACGAAGCGCCGACAGGAGTGATGACCACACCGGTATCCCGTGAATCACTGCGCACGTCGCTGGCGAACGTGGCTCCGACCTCAAGATTACCGATGACCGGGATGGATGCTGCGGGTGTGAACTGTAACGGACGCGTATATCCGCGCATACCCAGAACGCTGGCCGCTGCAAAATCGCCGTACACCGTTTCGAGTCCCCATTTACCGAAGTCGAGGTCCACTTCGGCGCCGACCTTCCGGTTGTCGAAGCTCGGACTGTTCTTATAATTATAGAGGATGAAGCCATGTCCCAGGCGGGAATAATCCAGCGCGCCGACGCGAACATAGGTCTCGTCCCCTTTCGTGCCGTACCGCAGATACCGGATGATGCGGATATAGTCATACGTCTCATCGAAATCCTGTTCGCGGATCTTCTGATCCTTACTGCTGATATGCAGGTTCAGATCCAGTCCGACCCCCCATTTACCGAAAGAGAGCTCCGGCGCCAGCGACACAAGGTAATACGCTTCGCCGTCGATCCAGGTCATGCCGACGCCCCCCTTCGCAACACCCTGTGTTCCGGCAGCGGCGGCGGCAGCTTTGGATTGTGCAGAAGCAGAGGTGATGAGCGCCAGCGAGAGAACGAGCAACAGATACTTCTTCATATGATTCCCCTTGTGATTCGGATTAGAGACTGAACAAGACACGAACGATGAAAACGGCACCGAGCATCCCGAAGAAATCCGCGATGAGACCGGCGGGAAGTGCATGGCGGGTGTTCTTGATGCCGACCGAACCGAAATAGACCGCCAGAATATAGAACGTGGTCTCGGTACTGCCGAACATCGTTGAAGCAAGCACACCGA
>JAVBYA010000299.1 GCA_030824295.1 Bacteroidota bacterium | reverse complement strand
GCAGTCCTTCGCCGTCACCCCCGAGATGGGGAAACAGATCGGACGCGCGATGGGACAGATGCAGCAGGCGATGAGCGCCGTCGAACAGCGGAACGGTCCGGGCGCAGCGAATCAGCAGGGAGAGGCGATGGCATCGCTGAACAAAGCGGCGGTGCAGATGCAGGGAGCCATGCAGCAGATGCAGCAGCAGGGAGGCCAAGGGGGCGGTTCGCTGCTGCAGCAGCTCCGCGGTATGGCGATGCAGCAGCAGCAGATCAATATGCAGACGGAGCAGATGGGAGATCAGGAAGGGATGACGCAGCAGCAAATGCACGAGATGGGACGGCTGGCGCGGCAGCAGGATGCGGTCCGCCGGTCGCTCGAACAGCTGCAGCAGGACGCCGCAACGTCGCCGGAGAAGGAACGCATCATGGGGGATCTGGGGAAGATCTCGGAGGAAATGAAGGAGGTCGTGCAGCAGCTGCAGCAGTCCAACGCGGACAAGAACACCCTTCAGCAGCAGGAGCGGATCCTTTCCCGGCTGCTGCAGGCGCAGCGCTCCATGCGTGAACGCGATTATGAACAGAAACGGAAGGGAACATCGGCATCAGCGCCGCCGCGCCGCGCACCGGCTGAACGTACCGCTCCCGCCGTGCGTTCCAAACTGCAGCAGGACCTCCAGCGTGTGCAGGAGGCCGGATACAGCAAAGAATACCTTGAACTCATCAGGAGATACTATGAAGCACTCGAACGGAAGGAGCCGTGACCGCAGATGTCTGCACCGCTGAATGTTCTGGTCGTTGAAGACAATGTGATCAACCAAAAAGTGGTGGTCCGGATGCTCGAACGGCTCGGCGTTATGCCGGTCGTGGCGGTGAACGGACTCGAAGCAGTGCGTGCTGCCGCGGCACAGCCGTTCCATCTGATCCTGATGGATGTGCAGATGCCGGAGATGGACGGACTGGAAGCGACCAGGGTCATCCGCGGTCCGGGCGGTCAGCAGGAGCGGAGCGTGATCATCGCACTGACGGCCAATGCGATGCTCGGGGACCGCGAACGGTGCCTGGATGCGGGAATGGATGATTACCTCGCCAAACCGATCAAACAGCAGGACCTGGAGTTGTCGATCACCAAATGGTTCCCCTCGTTCGCACTTCCGTCGGAGAGGTCATCGGCCGCGCCGGAGCCTCCCGTTCAATTCATCGACCCTAAACGTCTCGACCAGATCCGTGAGATCGGCGATGCCGGTCTCATCAAGGAACTGCTCAATCTCTATCTGCAGGATCTGGAGCAGTATTCCGCAGAGATCATGGAGGCGGTCGCCGAAGGGAATTTCAAACGGATCTATGAGAGCTCGCACAAATTGAAAGGTTCCTCCGCCAATCTGGGCATCGAATCGATCCGCAGCGGCTGCATTACGATGGAGGCATACGCCAAAGCCGAGGACCGCGCATCCATCCAGTCGCATTTCGTCCTGATGCAGCGGCAGATGGGGGAGATCCGGGACTATATCATGGTCGCTCATCTGTAGACAGGCGGTTTTTCTTCCGTTGAAAACTTCAGTATATTCCTCTCCATCTGAAACGTGAAAGGTTCCCAATGAAAGGCATCGTGCTTGCGGGGGGCTCCGGTACCCGGCTCTATCCCATCACCAAGGTCTACAGCAAACAGCTTACCATCATCTATGATAAGCCGCTGATCTATTATCCGATCTCCATCCTCATGCTCGGCGGCATCCGCGATATTCTCATCGTTTCCAACCGTGAGACCATCCCGATGTATCAGACGCTGTTCGGGGACGGTGCGCATCTCGGCATCTCCATCTCCTACAAACTGCAGGAAGCGCCGAACGGCATCGCGGAATCGTTCCTGCTCGGCGAATCGTTCATCGGCGGCGACGGCGTCTCGCTGATCCTCGGCGACAATATCTTTTACGGACAGCTCGACTTCTTCTACGAAGCGCTCAAGCGGACGGAAGGCGCGACCATCTTCGGGTACCGCGTGAACGATCCCGAACGGTACGGCGTGGTGGAGTTCGACAAGAGCGGACGCGCCATCTCCATCGAAGAGAAACCAAAACAGCCCAAGTCCAGCTTTGCGGTCCCCGGACTCTATGTGTTCGACAACAGGGTCGTGGAGATCTCGAAGAACATCAAACCCTCGCCGCGCGGCGAGTTGGAGATCACCGATGTGAACAACACCTATCTTCGCGAAGGGAAACTCCGCGTGGAGAAGATCGGCCGCGGTGTTGCATGGCTCGACACCGGAACGCCGGAAGCATTGCTGCAGGCATCGAACTTCTTCGGCGTGATCGAGGACCGGCAGGGACTGAAAGTGGCATGTCTGGAAGAGATCGCCTATCTGATGAAGTTCATCAACAAGGAACAGTTCGAGCAGGCCATCAACGGCATCCCCCGTTCCGCCTACCGTTCGTATCTGGAACGTATCCTGCACGAGGAATGAGCATGAACATCCAGCCCAGCGAACTCTCCGGCGTCGTCCTCATCACTCCGTCCGTCATGCGGGACGACCGCGGATATTTCTTCGAAGCGTACAGCAAGAAGCGGTACGAGGAGATCTGCGGTCCGGTGGAATTCGTACAGGACAATGTATCGGAATCCAAACGGAATACCATCCGCGGTCTGCATTATCAGGTAGGGGAGTTCGCTCAGGGGAAACTCTGCAAGGTCCTCTCCGGCCGTGTGATCGATGTCGCAGTGGATGTCCGGTTCGGTTCGCCGACGTTCGGCCGGCATGTGGCGGTGGAGCTTTCAGACGAGAACAGTGCGCAGTTGTGGATCCCGCCCGGATTCGCTCATGGGTTCTCGGTCCTGTCCGAATCCGCCGTCTTCCATTATAAATGCACCAGCTACTATTCCAGGGAGCACGAACGGGCCATTCGCTTCAACGACCCGGTGCTCGGCATCCAATGGAACGTTGCCGAACCATTGGTCTCTCCGAAGGACGGTGCGGCTCCGCTGTTCGGCGAGATCGGAAAAGATTTCATATACCGGTGATTGCTTTCAAGCGATAAAATTCACAGTTTACAACGGGGGAACAGTGCGGTACCATCGGGACCGCCGCTGTCGAATGGACCAGCGAAGTACCATTCCCCCCGCATCCTTCGAACAGCGTAATTCCCGCCGTAAACCGCGATCCTGTGCTTCCCGTCCCGGGCGTACCGTCGGTCACATCATGTGACATCAGTAACATGGACTTTATGCCGATTACCGTACTTTCCTGATTGAAATACCATCTGCTCATACGATGCTGAACGCTACGAAAGGACGAGCGCAATGATGCGTTTGATACTGATTCTTTCACTTCTGACTGCTGCCGCTACAGGGTCCATGCTGGCCCAACCGTCCATCGTTTCCGGTACCATCACATCGGATACGGTATGGACCTTCGGGAACAGTCCTGTGACGGTCACTGCAACGGTCACCATCCCTTCGGGGATCACTCTCACGATCCAATCCGGTGTGACCGTCAAGTTCGACACCAACACGGCGCTGGTGGTCGGCGGGACGATCATTGCAGATGGGGTCTCCTTCACCTCCACAAAACAGGAATTCGCTGAGGTGGAAGGTACGGTGCGCACGCAGCGTACTGCTGCCGGTGCCTCGCCGGGGTTTGCCGCTCCCGGAGATTGGTATGGCATCGAGTTCCAGAACACGGCGAGTGTGCTGTCGGTATTCCGCAGCAATCAGGTGAAATTCGCGGGGGGCGGACCGAACAATGCGAACATCTTCTACCGCACCGGCGCACCGAACATCGAGATCCGGGACTGTTTCATCGGATACGGACTTGGTCACGGCATCAATACGCGGGCATCATCCCCGATCATTCGGGGCAGCAGCATCTCCGTGAACGGCGGATTCGGGATCTACAGTGATCTGCTCTCCAATTTCATCATCGACTCCAGCAGTGTCTCCTATAATACCGCCGGTGGGATCCGTATTCCCACCAACGCATCACCCGTTATCGCAGTCACCGATATCTTTAACAACGGTATCGGTATCTTTGTGGATGACGGTGCGGTACCGAACATTCAATGGAACATCATCCAATACAATGGGATCGGCATCCAGTTCACCCGCGTCGGTGCGAGTCAGCCGGTGATCAGCAACAACGAGATCATGTACAATTCCGTTTGGGGATTGCTGAACACGCATGCGACCTCGTCAGTGAATGCAGAGAATAATTTTTGGGGACATGCATCGGGTCCGCACAATGTGTTCACCAATCCCACCGGGCTCGGCAATGCCGTCAGCGACCGGGTCGATTTCACTCCGTGGGATACCCAACAGGAGGCGCTGCCGGTGGTCACGATCTCCGGCGCCGCATCCTTACCGAAACTCTATCTGAATACATTCTGGCCCGATACGGTCTACCGATTCTCGGCGAATACGACCATCCCCGGAGCGGCGACCATCCTTCCCGGAACGATCCTGAAAGTGAATGCCGGTATCTACATCCAATTCACCGGTGCATTCACGGCGGTCGGGACACCGGATTCGATGATCGTGGTGACGTCGGATAAGGATGATTCGTACGGCGGTGATTCCAACGGGGACGGGAATGCAACGCAGCCGGCTGCCGGGAATTGGAGTCGGCTGGAGATCAACGGTGCCGGTGCGAATGCAGCAATGATGCGGTATGTCCTGCTCAAATACGGCGGCTCCGGATCCGGGAATCTCCGGCTGGAAAGCACCATGCCGACCGTATCCGACATCGTCACGACCAATAGTTTCACCCACGGGATCTATGCCAATGCATCTACGGTAGTGCTGGAGAATGTGACCGCGTCCGGGAACGCAGGGAACGGCATCGACATGAACAACGGATCGCTGAATCTAAAAGCGTCGACCATCTCCGGCAATGCCGGACGCGGTGTGTACGGGGACGGTTCCGCGTTCATCTCCATCCAACGGTCAACGATCTCCGGCAACGGTTCGTACGGCATCGAAGTGAATGGCACGACCGCCGTCCTTTCATCCCTCGATTCCAGTCTGATCAAAGGGAATGCCCTGACCGGTGTATACCAATACAATGGGAATCTGCCGCAGCGGTTCTCCTACAATCGGGTGGAAGGGAATCTCAACAACGGATATTGGATCAATAACACCGTCGATTCGGTTCTGTTCCTTGCCGATACCGTCATCAATAATGCGGGGGACGGGATCGTTACCACCAAAGCAAAGTTATTGGGGAACGTACTGAGCGGGAACCGGTATCCCATCGTGCTCATCGGGAATGTCAACACCCGGTACTCCGGTAATTCGATCTTCGGCAACACCATCAACAATGCCATCGGATTGCGGCTGACGAATGCCGAATTCTATGATACGCTCCGCGCGGAATTCCCTTCCGGCATCACTTCTAAAACGTACGTGCTCATCGACAATACAAGCGGCGGCGGTATCGCCTCCGGGAAGACGCTGGTCATCCAGCCCGGTATCATCTTCAAGTTCGCGAGCAATGCGTACATGAACATCGACGGGACTCTCATCGCTCTCGGGACGGCCTCGGAACGGATCATCTTCACGTCGCACCGTGATTCCACCGCCGGCGGAAGGACGAATGCAGCGGCGGATATGGTGAAAGCGGCTCCGGGCGATTGGAAGTACATCCAGATGTTCGCCAACGCTGCGAATTCCCGTTTTGATCATTGTGAGTTTCGGTTCGGCGGGCAGGACAATTATGGTATGCTCTATTCCAATTCCGTGAATTACACTTCCCAGCTGACCAATCTCACGTTCGTCCGCTCCGGCTCGTACGGACTCCGGTTCTATCGATCCATCGTCACGCTCAATACGATCCGCATCGACAGCAACACATACAGCGGCATGTATGCGACCGGCTCCACGCCCGGTGCGGATATCACCCTCCGGAACAGTCAGATCCATGCCAACGGCGGCGCAGGGTTGTATGCCGACGGCACTTCCGCATTCCGCGAGGTCTCCAACTGTTCCATCCGTTCCAACAGCTCCGTCGGTATCCAGGTGGAAGGGGGACAGATCCCGCAAAGTTATGTTGGGAATATCATCCGCTTCAACAACGGTCACGGCATCCAGTTGTTCAATCCCCTCCTTCCGGTGACGGATGTGCAAGTGATCGGGAATACCTTCTCGGACAACGGCGGAATCGGTGCACTGACGACCGCTTCCCGATTTGTGGACAATACATTCGAGCGGAACAATTATCCGCTCGGCGTCTGGGGAAAACAAGGGAACATCTATACGGACAATAATAATGTGGACGGGAACAGCGTCTCGCAGAACATTCACAACAACGCTATCGCCGTTGTCGGTTCGTCCCTCTGGGATACCATCCGGACCGTTTTCCCGGCGGCGATCACGTCCCGCACCTACCATGTGCTGGACAATATCAACGTCAGCGCCGGCACCACATTGGTGATCGAGCCCGGCGTCAATCTGAAGTTCTTCTATCAGACCAGCGGCACGGTCGCTATCGAGTTCGATGTGTACGGTACATTGATCGCCGAAGGAACGTCGACCGATCCCATCACCTTCACCTCCTGGCGCGATGCATCGGCGGGAGGGAAGACCACGCCGGCAGCCGATACACTCGGACCGAAGCGGGGGGATTGGAACTATATCGCCTTCCGGAGCACCTCCGGTGCTTCCCGCATCCGGTACTGCGATTTCCGGTACGGCGGGGATGGGACGTATTATACGGTCTATTTCGAACAGACCGGACCCGGGATCCAGTTCGTGCGCAACCGGGTGGAATACTCCGACGGCAGCGGTATCTCGCTCTATAATACGTCACTTGTCCTCGACTCTCTCATTGTCGGGAACAATGACAACGCCGGCATCTGGGTACAGAATCACGCCGGTTCGCTTCTCAATCTGAAGAACTCCATGGTCCATTCTAACGGCGGAGCGGGGGTCCTGAAGGATGCCAACGGAAAGCTCGGACTCGTGGAAGGGTGCGACATCTCCAATAACGCGGGGAGCGGTATCGACGCATACAATAATACCGTTCCGCTCATCATCTCCAACTCTCTGATTCGATTCAACGGGATCCATGGCGTTTCTGTGGAAGCACGAAACGATGCGGTGGATACGCTCATCCTGCTGGTGAACAACATCATCAGCAATAATGCGGTGGCCGGCGTGATGTCCTCCCGCGCATATTTCATTGCGGATTCGATCTACGGCAACAGATATGCCGTCGGACTCCGGGGTGAACTGAGCTTGGAAGGGACCGGGAACGCACTGGGAAATGTGTATGCTGATACCTATGTGCATGGGAATCAGTTCGACGGCGTCACCGCGCTGGAAGGTCAGCTGGAAGGGCGGCTCGGGACGGCATTCCTGCCGGGACCGTTCGCCGCTGTGTTCGCCGTGCGCGGGGATCTGGAGGTCAATCCATCGGACACACTGCATATCGCACCCGGCACGGTCATCAAATTCACGAACGAGACAGCGAGCGGCCGGTTGTATGTGTACGGCAGGATCTTCTCGTCCGGACAGCAGAACAAGAAGGTCATCTTCACATCATGGAGGGATGATACATTCGGAGGGGATTCGAATAGGGATACAACGGCGACCATGCCGCAGCCGGGAGATTGGTGGAGAGTGCTGCTGACCGGCACCGGTTCCACCGGAAGTGTTCTGCGGAACACCGTCTTCCGGTACGGGGGGATGAGCAATTACTCGATGCTGGAAGTGAACAATACCAATGCGCTTGTTGAATCGTGCGCTGTGTCGCTGGCTCAATATATCGGTGTGCAGTTCTCCAATGCATCATCGGCGGTGATCGGCAATGAGGTCCACCACAATACCTACGGTATCTATGTCAACGGCTCCATTGTTCCGACGATCAATTACAATAATATCTATCTGAACACCATCGGATTGGAACAGTACTATACCGGAATGACCGTGAACGCAGAGAATAATTACTGGGGTGCATCGACCGGTCCGAAAAAGACCACCGGTGCGGACCAGAATCCGACCGGACAGGGGAATCAGATCACCGTCACGGGCGGCGGGGAGGTCGATTTCCGTCCGTTCCTCACGGCGAGGCAGGGATTGTTGTACGGCGACGTGAGCGGCAACGGACAGATCTCCGCGTTCGATGCATCGCTCATTCTGCAGCACGATGTGGAGATGATCACGCTGAACCCGGTGCAGCGGTTAACGGCGAACGTGAACGGCGATACGCTCGTGAATGCATTCGACGCATCGTACATCCTGCGGTATGTGGTCGGTCTCATCTCCGGTTTCCCGGGATTGGGAAAGAGCACTGCCCCGGAGGATGCGATGTCTGCATTCACGTTCTCGATCGCGGACACGGATCTGCCGGGTCAGTTCGATCTGGTCATTGCGTTGAACCGTCCGGTGAATATCTTCAGTGCCTCCATCGGACTCCAGTTCGACACATCGCTCGTGGCACCGCTTTCCATGGCGCGCGGCGCAGCGTCGGACAGTATGTCGCTGGTGCATCACTTCCTTTTCGGCCGTGCCAATGTGGCGCTGGCCGGCGTGCAGCCACTTTCCACGCCGGGTGAGATCGTCCGGTTCCGCTTCACGCTCCGCGAGGCGGGACGAAACAGCGGAACGGTCCTCTTCTCTGTGCGGAAATTCTTCCTGAATGATCAGGACGTATCGGCCGATGCCGGTACCATCGTGCTGAATGTCGGCGATCTGACGCCGGTGCCGGCGGAGTTCGCCCTCTCCCAGAATTTCCCGAACCCGTTCAATCCTGCTACAACGATCGCATATCAGCTGCCGCGCGATGCGCAGGTCCGGCTGACCGTTTATTCCATGCTCGGTCAGCAGGTGCGGACGCTGGTGCGTGAGGCGCAATCGCCGGGATACTATTCCCTGCAGTGGAACGGTGCGGATGATCAGGGTGCACCGTTGGCCAGCGGTATGTACATCTATCGGCTCGAAGCCTCGGCGAACGGTGAGCGGCTCTTCATGGAGACGAGGAAGATGCTTCTGGTGAAGTAAGAACGGGAACACAAACACAATGACCGAGAAACGGAAACATATCATTCGATTGCTCCTGCTGCTGCTCAGTGCTGCTGCACTGCTGCCGGCACAATCAGATACTCTCCGATTCTCCTTCCCGGAAGGGAAAGGGAAACGCGGGGTGACCTATGCCTATCCGCTCTCGGTGCTCGACTCGCTGACAGTATCCGATTCCCTTTTGGCCGGCGAGTTCACCGTGGTGCATTCCGGAGGGATCTTCGATATCATCGGGATCCAGAAGACCGGCACTATCCTCGCAACCGCAGCGGATGTGCAGTTCAATCCCGTTACACGGAAACTCTCGTTCGCCAATCCTGTTCCGCTCACCGGCAAAGGGATCTTCATCGAGTTCCTCGTCACGCTGCGCACGGACGCGTCGGGGACGACCGCAACATCGCTGCAGAACATCCTGCTGAATGAAGGGAACATGCTCGGCCTGGTGGTGAACGGTTCGATGCGTCCGATGGATATCGCCATCAATCCCAAGAATCCGCCGCAGGACCGTATTGTCGGTGACACCGTGCAGTTCAGCGTGACCGGCGATGTGAACTTCCCGGTCACCTGGAGCGTAGGCGATACGCATATCGTTTCGATCGATGCACTGGGACGCGCGGTCGGCAAGAATGTCGGACAGACCACCGTGACCGTCACCGATAATATCGGACTGACGAGCCAGTCCAACCTGCTGCCGGTCCATCCCCCCACGCTCCGGTCGCTGACCCTCACGGCACCCTCGATCGCTGTCATGCAGAATATGACCTTCCTCTATCCGTTGAAGGTCTCCACGGTGACGGGACTCGGCATCACTTCCGCTCAGTTCCGGTTCACGTACAATACATCGCTGCTCACCCCGCTGGGGATCGTCACCGCAGGTTCCATGACGCAGTCATGGAGCGAACCGTCGGTCTTCTATGGAAGCAACTATCTGGATGTCGCGCTGGCGGGTACGCAGGCGCTCACGGACAGCGGCACGATGGTCTTCCTGAAATTCACGGTGAAACGGAATGCTGCATTCCCGGCGGCGATGAACCTGTCGAACGTGCAGTTCAACGAGAATCTGAATGCCACGGTGCAGAACGGCATGTTCACCCCGGTTCCTGGTCCGGTCATTTCCATCATGGGCAGACCATCCGATATGCTGAGCGGCGAGACAGCGCAGCTCACGGCGAGCGGCGGTACCGGTCCGTACCGTTGGAAGTTCCATTCTGATACATCCATTGCGTCGATCGATTCCATCACCGGAATATTGAAGGCGAAGTCCCGCGGTGTGGCGCTCTTCTCTGCAGCCGATGTGAACGGATTCGACCGGTTCGACAGTGTGATGGTCACGGATATCCGTTTCCACTTCCCCGATACGTCGTTCATCTATACCGACTCCATCGATTTTCCGGTGCTGGTCAGTACGACGACCGGTCGGAACATCCTCTCCGCCCAGCTCACACTGCCGTATGACACGGCAAAACTGAAGTTCGTCTCCGTCCTGCGCGCCGGCACGGTCACACATGCTATGACGATGGAATTGAAGGATTCCGTCGGGCTCCGCATGGCGCTCTCCGGCGTGACGCCGCTGAGCGGTTCCGGACAATTCTTCGTGCTGCGGTTCCGGTCCAAAGGGCTTCTCTCGCTCGGACATTCCCAGCCGATCTTCTTCACGCAGATACAATTGAACGAAGCGGGACCGACGGCGCGCTACGCATCGCAGCGGACCGGTTCGCTCGCCGTGACCAACGTGCCGAACTATCCGCCGCAGTTCACGGTTAAACTCCGCGATACGAGCATCGCCGAACAGCAGCTGCTGCAGGTGCAGCTGGCAGCAACGGATGCGAACGGCGACTCGATGCTGTTCGGTCTCTTCAAAGGTTCATCCGGTATGAACATCACCGGAAAAGGTCTTTTCACCTGGCGTCCTACATTCCAGCAGGCAGGTACGCACTGGGTGGTGTACGATGTCGGGGATTATCATATGGACGGGGTCACGAAGGACAGCGCCGTGATCACGGTGACCGATGTGAACGGTCCGCCGGTCTTCACCCGTTTCTTCAGCGACACGACCATTGCGGAAGACCAGCCGTTGAACTATACGATCGGCGCGATGGATCCCGAAGGGGATATCGTCCGCTATTCCGTCTCAGGCATCCCACAGGGGATGAACGTGGACACGAACAC
>JAVBYA010000476.1 GCA_030824295.1 Bacteroidota bacterium | reverse complement strand
ATGTTGATGACAACATACGCCAAGGCAGCGGCGGGTATGGCGGGGCAGGGACCGCTCCCGATATCGGCGCCGATGAGTTCGAAGGTGTACCTCCAGCGGTCTATTATTCGAAGACAACGGGAAATCTGGAACTCCTGTTGAGTTGGGGTTCATCGACAGACGGTACGGGTGCTGTACCGGCGAACTTTACCTCGAACGGTATGACATTCTATGTCCGGAACAATGCCGCACCGACTATCGGGGCAGCATGGAATGTAAGCGGGTCCGGATCCCTGATCATCATTGGTGATGGTGCTGCTGCGTGTAATTTTACCATACCTGCCGCTTTTGCCGTCACTGGCACGATCGATGTCAGCAATAACGCAACGCTCACCATTCAGAACAGTACTGTCCCCGTCATCGGCACATTGGCAAGCGGCAGTACGGTCGTGTTTGACGGCAGCGGCAGTCAAACCATTCCTGCGGAACCCTATCACCACCTCACCAGTAGTTCTTCCGGTGATCGTGTACTTCAAAACAGCGGGACCATTGGAATCTCCGGCACATTCACACCAGGCGGCAATACCTATACGGTGAGCGGCAGTACTGTGGAATTCAATGGGAGCAGCGCACAGACCATACCGGCATTCAACTATAACAATATCACGAGCAGTTCCTCCGGCGCCCGTACACTTGCCGGTGCTGGAACGATCGGCATTGCCGGCACATTCACACCAGGCGGCAATACCTATACGGTGAGCGGCAGTACTGTGGAGTTCAACGGGAGCAGCGCACAGACCATTCCGGCGTTCTCCTATCACCATCTCACCAGCAGTTCCAGCGGCAGCAGGGCCCTTGACGCGGGAGGAACGATCGCTATCGCCGGGACATTCACGAAAGGAACGAATTCCTACAGCATCACCGGCGGAACTGTTGAGTACAATGGAATAGCTGCGCAAGATGTCGTTGGACTCTCCTACAACCATCTGACCATCTCCGGCATCGGTATCTCAACACTGCAGGCAACGTCCTCTATCGGCGGAGACCTGTTGATCTCCGGCGGAACATTCGATCTGGGCGCATTCACGGCGGACCGGAGTGCTCCGGGGGGGTCGTTCACGATCGCGGCAGGATGCACACTGCGCATCGGCGGGAACGGAACTACTCTTCCGGCCAACTATTCCACAACGTCGTTCGCGCCAACTGCGGTCATCGAATACTACGGCACGAACCAAACAGTTCCCGGCGGAACGTATGAGAATCTGAATATCGCCGGTTCCGGCATCACGGTCTCGCTCAGTTCGAATGTCAGTGTTGTCGGAGATCTGACGGTGACCGGCGGGACGCTCGATCTTGGCACGTTCACGGCGAACCGCAGCACACCGGGAGGGATACTGAACATCGGAACAAGCGGAACACTCAAGATCGGTGGAACGAATACAATACCGTCGAACTATGCGGTGTATACGTTCGACCCTGCCGGAACAGTGGAATATGCCGGCACGAAGCAAACGGTCGGCGTCTTCGATTACGGGAACCTCACCATCTCTGCCTCGGATACCGTGACCTTCCCGAGCGGCAGCACTGTTCGCATTGCAGGCACATTCACTCCCGGGGCGGGTCCGTTCGTCACGACCGGGAGCATCATCGAGTTTAACAGTCCGGGTGCACAATCGGTCGCGCCGTTCACGTATCATGACCTCATTCTCAGCACCGGCGGGACCAAGACCTTTGCTGCCGGAACGACCGGCATCGCAGGATCGTTGACGGTGAGCGGTGCGACAGCGGATGCGACCACCAACTCATCGACCATCGAATACAATGGTTCATCCGCTCAGACCATTACAGCTCTCACCTATCATAATCTCACGTTCTCGAACGGTGGGACCAAATCCATACTCGGTACTGCCACCGTCAATCAGGATGTTCTTGCGAATTCAGGCACGGTGATCGTCATCGATGCCTCGGGGACGCTTGTCATCCATGGTGACCTGGACAATAGCGGAATATTGACAAACGACGGCACATTGAACCTTGTGCCGTGATCATGCATTCGAGAATTCTCACAAAGATTAAAGATCTCTAACTTTCTCATTGACCGTTTAAGCTCTATATTACAGCAATCATTCAATAGCAGGTATCCCATGAAAGCGATCGTCCTTTTGTTCACCGCCGCAATGCTTCTTGTTGGCTGCACCAGTCAGCCGATGGCGATGAAATCCAACACCAAGTATTTCGCCCCGGCAACCAAGACCACCAAAGCGCGGACCATAGCGCCGAACGGACTTTCCAAGGTCACGTCGGTCACCGCGGCACAGAAGAAGATCAACGAAAAGGATACACAGATCGAACTTCTCCGCAAAGAGAACAGGGAACTGCGTGAGCGTATCCAGCGCCTGGAAAAGAAGCTTCAGATCCAGAATTCATAAGATCCGATAGGGGGTAGGGAGCAAAAGGTCCTGCATCTGCAGGACCTTTTGCTTTTTAAAATAGGACTTGACAATGAACTTTTTATAAATTAAGTTAACGTTAAAGTTAACGATATAGTAATAAAAGGAAGAATCATGGTCCGTCTCCGCCTTTTCGTCATTCTGTCCGGCCTTATCCTCACTGCCAGCTCGTTACTCTCCGCTCAAGGTTCCATCCAGGGAAGCGTCACCGATTCCTTGAACAAGGAAGCGCTCGTCGGCGCGAACATCTTCCTGAAGGGGACCGCCATCGGCGGCATCTCGGATATCGAGGGGAACTTCCGCGTCACCTCCGTCCCCGCCGGCACCTATACCGTCCGGTTCTCCTATCTGGGATATAAAACGAAAGAAGTATCGGTCATCGTAAGGGATGGCGCGCCGGTCTCCGTGAATGCAACACTGGTACCGGATGTGATCGAAGGGCAGGAAGTGGTCATCACCGCTCAGGCGCGGGGTCAGCTCTCCGCCATCAATCAGCAGATCAAAGCGACCACGATGGTGAACGTCGTCTCGGAAGAGAAGATCAAAGAGCTTCCCGACGCCAACGCAGCAGAAGCTATCGGACGTCTTCCCGGTGTCTCGCTCATCCGCTCCGGCGGTGAAGCGAACAAGGTGATCCTCCGCGGCATGAGCGATAAGTATGCGAAGGTGACCATCGACGGTGTCGGTATCGCATCGACCGACTCCAATGCACGCGGTATCGATCTGAGTATGATCGCACAGGGGACCCTGTCGGGCATCGAGCTCTATAAATCGCTCACCCCGGACCGCGATGCGGATGCCATCGCCGGCAGCATCAACCTTGTCACCAAACGTGCTCCGTCCGAGCGTGATATCCGCATCGACGCTAAAGGGAACTACAACAGACTCAAACCGACATACGATCAGTATGATTTCTCTGGTTTCTACGGCGAGCGCTTCTTTGATGATATCCTTGGTATCCAGTTCACGGGCAACCTGGAAAAGAAGGACAGGAGCAGTGAACGGCTGAACGTCAATTATGACTATCCGGCCCGCGAACAGGGAACGGAACGGGAATTGGATTGGGGTATCGACGACGTGATCCTGACATACACGGACGAAGAACGGACCCGGAACGGACTGAGCTTCTTTCTGGATGTGAATACTCCGGACAGCGGTGTTGTCCGCTTCAACAACAGTTACAGCGGAACACAGCGAAACGTCCTCACCAATCAGCGTGATTATCCTAACGGTGCATCCGACCTCATCTCCAACAGCAACGGCGTCTCGTACATCTATCGGTACTCCGAGAACACCATCGAAACTTACAACAGTTCATTGCGCGGAGAGAACCACCTGTTGGGCTTGGACATCATCTGGGGACTCTCGTTCTCCCAATCCGAATCGACCACCCCGTTCGATATCGAACTCCAGTTCTCCGAAACTTCCAATCCCGGTGTTTCCGGCATGAAAACGATCCCCGGCAGCATCTATCACGGACCGCCGGAACTCTTCATGGATTACGCGTACAACAATTTCGAGAAGGCAACGCTGGCTTGGGGCTTCTTCAACAACAAGAACAATCGCGAACAAGAACGCACTGCATATCTCGACCTCTCCAAGAAATATGTGGTCGGTGATATAGCTTCGGGCGATCTGAAGTTCGGCGGAAAATACCGTTCCAAGAACAGGGTCAAGAACAGCATGCAGGAGTTCTCCCCGTACTATGCTCAGCAGTACAATATGGTGAGGCTCGGTGACGGGAGTGCCATCTCGAAGGATTCCCTTTACAAAGGGACCAGATTTCAGAACCTTCAGATGGATGGATCTCTGGTGAAATTCACGAACTTCATCGGCTCTGCACCGCGCAGCCGTTCGATCTTTGGCAACTTCCTGATGAACCCGCTCATCAATAAGGACGATCTGGTGGAATGGTACAAGATCAATAAGAACGGGTTCGGTACCGTTGAAGAGTTCGCCAATAATCCGATTGAATACGGAAATTATTACGATGTCACCGAAGGGGTTACGGCAGGGTATATCATGAACACGAGCAACTTCGGGGATATCGTGACGATGATCGTCGGTGTTCGTGTTGAAAAGGAAGAGAACGAATATAATACACGCTACTCAACGAAGACCGTGACCGGATTCCCGGTTCCGCAGGGTGAATTCGACGATACGACCACAACATATTCCGAGACCAATGTGTTGCCGCACCTACATTTGACATTCCGGCCGACCGATTTCATGAATATCCGCTTCGCCGCGTATAAAGCGCTTGCGCGGCCCGATTTCAATGCACGGCTTGCGAATCTGGTGGCCGATGCCTCCAGCGGGATGCTCGTGCTGAGCAATCCGAACCTCCGCAGCGCCAAAGCATGGAACTACGAAGTGAATACGACCATCTACGGAGGAGTGTTTGGGATGATCTCGATGTCCGCATTCTATAAGGAGATCGAGGACCTCTCGAATACGACCAACCGGATGTTCGCCAACAACAATCCGATGACGAACGGTCAGACATTTTTCGATAGTCTCGGGATCAATTACCGGAATATCTTTCCCGCCAACAATACGACCCTGCGGGTGAGCGTCCCGTACAATTCCTCTATCCCTGCGAAAGTGTGGGGCTTCGAGTTCGATCATCAGGCGAATCTGAATTTCCTCCCCGGGTACCTCCAGTTTATAGTGCTGTCGTACAACTTCTCGCTCATCCGGTCCGAGCAGCATACATTGACATGGCACACCTACACAGTGAATGATACCGTCATCGATCCGTTCTTTGGACCGGTGGTGACCACGCGGAATGTCAATTACTATAATTTGGAAAAGAACAAGCTGTTCAATCAGCCCGAGTTCTTCGGTAACGTTGCGATCGGATACGATATCGGTGACCTCTCCACAAGACTCTCGCTCTTCTATCAAGGTTCGTTCCCGCGTTCCTATTCGGCCGATGGCCGGAATCAGTCCTTGACCGATGCGTTCAACCGGTGGGACCTCTCAGTGAAATACAACGTCACCGAATATGCGTCCGTTCTCTTCAATGTGAACAATCTGAACGATTTCGAAGAAAGTGCATCCACGAACCACATGGTCGAGCCGTACTGGAATCTGCAGACATCACGTCTGCGGTACGGGCTCACAGCGGACCTCGGTGTTCGGATCGATCTGTAGTATGAATGTCTGCAGCAACAGTTAATTCACCATGTTCCATCAACCATAAGGAGGATCCTATGCGTTCCCTTCGTTACATCTCCCTTGCACTGCTGATGCTTCTGCCGGTCCTGCTGGTCGGTCAGGAAGCCATCCTGCGTCTGCCGCCGTATACCGTCAGCGGTAAGTACCTCAACCAACAGATCGCCGAGGATACGGCGGCCAATGGTTTTGTTGCCAACCGCGTGTACGTTCTTCAGCGCGGCGGTCTGTACCTTTCCAATGCCATCTTCCGCAATACCGGCTGGCATCTCAAAGTGCGTGCGAACGACAGCGCTGCCGGGAAACTTCCGGTGTTGATGCTCTTCCCGACAGCATCGGGCAATCCTCCGGGGCAGATGTGGGATGTGCGCGGCGATATCACGCTGAAGAACCTCTTCATCACCGGATACTATGAACTGATCGATTCGAATCTGAACAACCTGCAGGGCGGACTCCTCAACACCACCGCTGCCGGTGCCAATATCACCATTGACAGCTGCGTGCTCTCCAACACGAACGGTAATCATATCCGCACGGACCAGGCTCCGAAGAATGTGATCATCACGAATACCGTGTTTGCGAACATGGGATACCTTGGCCGCTCCAATCTTGGCGCCGGCAAAGGGATCGATGCCCGTGCCGGTTCGGTCGACACACTCATCATCCAGAACTGCACATTCGTCAACTGGCTGGATCGCGTGGTGCGCCATTATAACAGCACAGCACCGATCAAGTACTTCAAGTTCGATCATAACACCCTCATCAACGGCGGTTCATACCACGGCATCCTCTCTCTTGGCCGTCTCGGCTACAAGGCCATCATCACCAACAACCTGATGTACGATGCATTCGGATTCGGCAACGATACCGATGCAACGCGTCAGGCGGAATTCACCGACAGCGGCGAGAAGGATCCGTTCGGCAAGGCGCGGATGAATTGGATCATCTCTTCACCGAACGATACCACTCAGTGGACGGTGGCAAAGAACTACTACGCCGTCTCCGATTCACAGCAGGGTTTCTATAACCGCTACCTCGCAGCCGGTGTGACCGGTGCGGGAACACCGCTCACGTGGCATATCAACAGCAAGATCGGTGCAGATTCTGCCACCGCATTCACGAAGGTGAACCTGCAGTTCAACAAGATCCCGAAAGGGATGTTCAATCTGATGGATTGGTACCGTAGCCCGTCAGGCGGCAACAAAACGAAGAACACCCCGACCACCGCATGGGTTCGTTCCCTGCATGATTTCGACCGGAAAGGCTTCGCGTTCTTCCGCGATACGCTTGATGCATCCTTCAAAGCAAGTGTGAACCTTTCGGCAGCAAGCACGGACGGTAAAGTGATCGGCTCCACCCGCTGGTCCTATACCGGCCCGACCGGTGTTGTGGCAACGAATTCGTTCGTTCCCGGTGTGTTCGCTCTGGAACAGAACTATCCGAATCCGTTCAACCCCTCCACGACCATCAAGTACCAGGTTCCGGTCAGCGGTCTGGTGACCTTGAAGGTATTCAACCTTGTCGGCCAGGAAGTGGCGACACTGGTGAACGAAGTGCAGGCAGCATCCGGATACGAAACATCCTTCGACGCCTCGAAATTGTCCAGCGGGCTCTATTTCTATACGCTCCGCTCCGGCAACAACGTTCAGACGAAGAAGATGATGCTCATCAAGTAATATCGTTGCACGCCGTCAGCGGGATTGTCTCCCGCTGACGGCACTACCATGCGGTGCCCGCTCCAGTCCGGTGCACTGTCCGAAAGAATCGGAAGAATTCCTTATCTTCTATGACGGGTCTTCCGTCAACCGGTCCTCGGTCCCGGTCTGCCCCCACATCAATTCCAATATCCTCAAAGGACCTTCGCAACGATATGCTGATCCGATCCCTTATTTCTATTGTTCTGTTCATTTCCGTGCTCGGTGCTGTGCAGCAACAGACCGATCCATGGGCCAGCGCAGCGGAGATCATCGAACGGGTCCGAATGCCGCAGTTCCACGGCCGATCATTCACAGTAACATCGTTCGGTGCGGTGGGGGACGGTACGACGCTCAATACGCTTGCGTTCCGCCGAGCCATCGATTCCTGCAACCGCGCAGGAGGCGGTACCGTGATCGTTCCTGCCGGACGGTATCGGACCGGTGCCATTCGGCTTCGCAGCAATGTCCATCTGAATGTACAGAAGGATGCGGTCATCCTCTTCTCGACCGATCCGAACGATTATCTTCCGATGGTCCTCACCCGATGGGAGGGGATGGAACTGATGAATTATTCGCCGCTGATCTATGCATACGGTGACTCGAACATCGCTATCACCGGCGAGGGCGTGTTGGACGGACAGGGAAGCACGACACATTGGTGGCCGTGGAAGGGGAATACGGAGGATGGCTGGAAGGAAGGGATGCCGCGTCAGAAGGAAGCCCGCGCACGATTGATGGAAATGGTCGAACGCGGGGTCCCTCCGGAAGAACGGATCTTCGGCGCAGGGGCGTATTTACGTCCATCGTTCATCCAGCCCTACCGATGCAAAAATGTCGCAATCGTCGGTGTGACGCTGAAGGACTCACCGATGTGGTTCATCAATCCTGTCCTCTGCACCACCGTGCTCGTGGAACGGGTGACGGTCATCGGGCTCGGTCCCAATAATGACGGATGCAACCCCGAATCGTCGAAGGATGTGGTCATCCGTGACTGTGTGTTCGATACCGGCGATGACTGCATCGCCATCAAATCGGGACGGAATGCCGACGGCCGCCGCATCAATGTCCCGTCCGAGAACATCGTCATCTCCGGCTGCACCATGAAAGAAGGACACGGCGGCGTCGTGCTGGGCAGTGAACTCTCCGGCGGAATCCGCAATGTGTATGTGCAGGATTGTGTCATGTCCAGTCCCCACCTGGACCGCGCGCTTCGATTCAAGACCAATTCGGTCCGGGGCGGTCTCATCGAGAATTTCTATGCTCGGCGGATCACGGTGGGAGAGGTACGTGAAGCGGTGATCCTGGTCGATTTCAATTATGAGGAGGGGGATGCCGGCCGCTTCGATCCGGTGATGCGCAATATCGTCATCACCGGACTCACCGCACAGAAAGGCCGCCACGCGATCTATGCCCGGGGATATGCCCGGGCACCTATCACGAACGTGGTGCTGGAGGACTGCACCTTTGACAACATGGAACAGTCCGATGTGATCGAACATGTGCGGGGGCTCCGCTTCAAGAATGTCCGCCGGAACGGCGTCCTGCTTACCGGAGAATGACCAACCAATGGGTATGACCATGAAACGACTCTTCCTTCTTTCATTCATCGCTGCGTCCATCCTTTTCAGCCAGACTCCATCCGCACAACGTGCCGGTTACCAGCTCTGGTCCTCGCGTATCGCCGACAGTTTCATGCGGCTGCATCCGGACAGCATCATCTATCAGGACGAAGCGAAGTCCCGCCGGTGGAACTATGAACAGGGATTGATGCTGGAGACATTCTATCAGGCCTATATCCATACGAACGACACGCGGTACCGCGATTACATGAAGCGGAATCTGGACCTCTATATCCTTCCCGATGGTTCCATCAATACCTTCAAGATCAGCGAGTATAACATCGATAATATCACTCCCGGTGTTGCAGTGATGCGGGCGTTCGATCTGTTCGGCGAGAAGCGGTACCGAAATGCTGCGGATACGCTCCGGTCCCAGCTTGCGACCCATCCGCGGACGAAGCAGGGAGGATTCTGGCATAAGAAGATCTACCCGTACCAGATGTGGCTGGACGGACTGTATATGGGGTCGCCGTTCTATGCTTTCTACACGCTCCGGTTCGGTCCGCCGGAAGGATTCGATGATGTTGTGCATCAATTCATGCAGGTCCGGCAGCATTTGCGTGATTCCGTGACCGGATTGTACTTTCACGGTTGGGACGAAAGCCGGGTGATGCAATGGGCGGACCCGGTCACAGGACGTTCGCCGAATTTCTGGGGACGTTCGATGGGATGGCTGGCCATGGCGATGATCGATGTACTGGACCATCTGCCCGCAGAGCACCCCAAACGGCCTTCGCTGATCGCGATGTTCAGGGAGTTCATGCCTGCCGTGCTGCGCTACCGCGATCAAAAAACCAAACTCTGGTTCCAGGTGATGGACCGTCCGGCAGCGGAGGGGAACTATCCTGAAGCATCTGCATCGGCGATGTTCGTCTATGCCATGGCCAAAGGAGTGAACAATGGCTATCTGGGGACGGCATACGCCGCTGCCGCGCGCGAATCGTTCGATCAAATGATCCGGCGCTTCGTGACCGTCGACGGGTCCGGCGCGATCTTTCTGCACGATGTGGTCAAGGTCTCCGGACTCGGCGGAACGCCGTACCGGGACGGCAGCTATGCATACTATATCAGTGAACCTCGCCGGACCAACGACTTCAAAGGATATGGTCCGTTCCTGCTCTCTGCCATCGAGATCGAAAAGTTAACTCCATGAAGAACCGACGCTCCATTATCTTTTCGATCACCGCTCTCCTGTTCCTTCTCTCGGCGGGATTCATTGCACAGCCGCACTACCGCATCTTCCTGATCGGTGATTCGACCATGGCGGATAAGCCGCTGATCGATAATCCGGAGCACGGGTGGGGACAGATGTTCCCGCTCTTCTTCTCGAAGAATGTTGAGATCATCAATGCTGCAAAGAACGGGCGCAGCACACGGAGCTTCATGCTGGAAGGACGGTGGGATGCTGTGGTGAACGCTCTGCGTCCCGGTGATGTGGTGATGATCCAGTTCGGACACAATGATGCAAAGAAAGAGGATACATCACGGTATGCTGAAGCAGGAACGGAATACCGGGCGAATCTTCAGCGGTATATCCGTGAAGCGAAGAGTAAAGGGGCCGTTCCCGTTCTCATCACACCGGTGAACAGACGTAAATACGATTCGGCCGGCGTCTTCATCGATCAGCATGCAGAGTATCCGGCCGTGGTGCGCGATGTTGCGCAGCTGGAGAATGTACCGCTCATCGACCTGCATGCAGCAAGTTTGACGTTGTTCAGGCAACTCGGTGTTGAACGGTCCAAACCCTACTTCCTGATGTCGGTCCCGCCGAACACGTACCGTTCCCTGCCGAACGGGAAGACGGATAATACCCATTTCACACGGTATGGAGCACTCCGTATCGCAGCGCTCGTTGCGGACCAGATGCGGAAACTTCCGCTGGCGGTCTCTCAGATGCTCATCTCGCCGGGGATACCAACTCTTCCCGCCGAGGGGACCGTCTTTGGTGTGGACTTGTACTACAATAATGAATGGAGGATCGTCAAGGATAGTGTGAAAGAGCGGTATCATTATACGTGGAATGATACGACCAATAGCGGTTTCTCCAGACTGGCAGAGGTCATAGACCGTGCCGGAGGCGATCCTGATACGCTGCAATCACAGCCGTCCGATTCTCTGCTGCAGCGGTTCAGCGTTTACATCATCGTCGATCCCGATACACCGAAAGAGACCGCTGCTCCGAATTTCATCACACCGGAAGCGGCAGATGCCGTGGAACGTTGGGTGCGCCGCGGCGGGGTGTTGGTCCTGATGGGGAATGATAAAGGGAATGCTGAGTTCGAACGGTTCAACATCCTGGCGGAGCGATTCG
>JAVBYA010000122.1 GCA_030824295.1 Bacteroidota bacterium | reverse complement strand
TCTACCGTACCTTCGCCGGTCTCGGCGCTGTCACCGGATTGAATGATGGTTATTCATGGGGTCTGTTCAAGAACTTCAATGTTACCACACTCACCGCTCTCGGTTCCGCCGGGTATGCTGTCGGCGTGCTCGTCTGGATCCTGAACCGTCAGAAATATCATGTGATCATGCGGACCGCCGCACTGATCAGCATCCTCTCCTACACCAGCGGCATGATCGGCATCGGTGTCGATGTCGGCCGCCCGTGGAACATCATCTGGGTGCTCGACCCGACCACCTGGAACCGTTATTCCATCCTATTGGAGGTCCTCATCTGTATGACCGGATATCTGCTGCTCGGACTGCAGACGGAGAACCTTCCCGCGTTCGTGGAGCGGTTCCTCGAAGGACGCTACCCGGAAACATGGAAGAAGAAAGCCGAGACGGCGCTGAACTTCATCAAACGGATCTATCCGTTCGCCATCGCGCTCGCATTCATCCTTCCCTCCATGCATCAGTCGAGCCTCGGTTCGCTGATGATGCTGGCCGGTCCGCGCGTGCATCCGCTCTGGCAGACATCGATGCTTCCGGTCCTCTATCTGCTGATGGCATACATCCTCGGCTTCGCCGCCATCGTCGGTATCCTGATGCTCTCCTGCATGATCTACAACCGTCCGCTGGACATGAAGATCCTCAGCCGGCTGGGACAGATCACCGGATGGACCGCACTCATCTGGCTCGGACTCCGTATCGGCGATATCTTCGGACGCGGAATGCTGCCGGCGGTCTTCGCGTTCGATTCATACAGTCTGTTCTTCCTTCTGGAAATGATACTCATCAATATCCCGGCGTTCGGTCTGCTCCGCGCCAAATGGCGGAACGATCCCGGGAAGCTCTACATGCTGATGGTCGTCCTCAGCGTCGGCGGATTATTGTACCGGTACATTCCCACGACCATCGCATTCATCCCCGGCGACCGGTATTTCTATTTCCCGACCATCAGTGAGATGATCATCAGTGGAGGCTTCATTGCCATGGCAGTGCTCGGCTTCCTGTACACCGTGAAGAACTTCAACATACTTCCCGTTCCGTTGAGTTACTGGTACGCTTCCCAGCCCGGTTCGGTCACCCCGAAAGTTTCCAAATAAAAAGGATTGAGCATATGTCGAAACGAATTGTCATAGATCCTGTTACCCGAATCGAAGGCCATCTCCGCATCGACGTGGAAGTCGAAGCCGGAAAGGTGAAGAACTCCTGGGCGTCCGGAACCATGTGGCGCGGCATTGAAAAGATCCTCGTGGACCGCGATCCGCGCGAAGCATGGATCTTCGCACAGCGCTTCTGCGGCGTCTGCACCACCGTGCATGCCATCGCTTCCGTCCGTGCCGTCGAGAATTCACTGAATCTCACCATTCCGCTCAACGCACAGTACATCCGGAACATCATCCTCATTGCCCACGCGCTCCACGATCATATCGTGCATTTCTACCATCTCTCCGCGCTGGACTATGTGGACGTCGTCTCTGCATTGAAAGGGGACCCGGCGCAGACCTCCGCGCTTGCCGAATCCCTCTCTCCGTGGACGCGCAACAGCAAGAACGAGATCAAAGCGGTACGGGATAAAGTGGCCAACTTCGTCTCCCGCGGTCAGCTGGGTATCTTCGCGAACGGTTACTGGGGTCACCCTGCGATGAACCTGAACCCGAACGTGAACCTGCTCGCTCTGACGCACTATATGCAGGCACTGGAATTCCAGCGCATCTCCAATCAGGTCGTGGCGATCCTCGGCAGCAAAACGCCGAACATCCAGAACCTGGCGGTCGGCGGTGTTGCCAACGCCATCAATCTGGACAATCAGCATACGCTCAACATGACCAAACTGGCCAACATCAAAGGGATGCTCGATCAGGTCGTGCAGTTCGTCGAACAGGTCTACTTCCCGGATGCGTGCGCCGTTGCGGCCATGTATCCCGAATGGTTCAAGTACGGCGGCGGCGTGAAGAACTACCTCGCCGTTCCGGATCTGCCGACCGATGCAAAAGGAACAGCATTCGATCTGCCCGGCGGACTCATCTTCGACGGCAATCTTGCAACTCTGGTTCCGCTCACCTCGCACAACAACAGCCGGCTCATCAACGGTATCACCGAAGGGGTCTCGCATTCGTACTATAAGGGCGGGGCGGATCTGCCGCCGTGGAACGGTGAGACCGATCCGGAATACACCGACTGGTCGGACAATGGAAAATACAGCTGGGTGAAATCCCCGCGCTTCGAAGGAAAGCCGATGCAGGTCGGTCCGCTGGCGCAGGTGCTCGTGGGATATCAGGCGAACCATGCTCTCACAAAGAAATGGACGAACAAAGCGCTCGGCATCATCAACTCTCTCTCTCCGCGCCAGATCGGTGTGAACGATCTGCAGTCCACGATGGGCCGCATGGTCTCCCGTGCTATCCGTTCCGCGGTCATCGCCGAACTGGCGGTGAAGCACTGGCAGCTGCTCGTCGACAATATCGCCAGCGGCGATACGGACATCTACAACGAACCGACCTTCCCGGTCGGTGAGGTTCGCGGCGTCGGCTTCCACGAAGCACCCCGCGGCGCACTGTCCCATTGGACGGTCATCCGTGACGGAAAGATCGCAAACTATCAGGCGGTCGTACCGACCACATGGAATGCCGGTCCGCGCGACGAGAAGAACCAGAAAGGCCCGTACGAAGCATCGCTCATTGACAATCCGGTGGCCGATCCCGAACAGCCGCTGGAAGTGCTCCGCACCGTCCACTCGTTCGATCCCTGCCTGGCATGTGCCGTGCACACGGTCGATATGAACGGCAATCCGATCGCAACGGTACGCACGTTGGATGGACAGCAGGTGAACTGTGAGGTCTGATATGAATGGACGCACACTCATCGGCGGTCTCGGAAGTCTGGTGATGGGGGACGATGGTATCGGACCCCGCATCATCGCCATGCTCGAGGAACGGTACGAACTTCCGGAGCATGTCGATCTGATCGACATCGGCACACCGGGGCTCGGACTGATGTCCTACATCATCGGATATGAATCGATCTTCCTGATCGATGCGGTACACGATCAGGGAGCGCCAGGTTCCGTGAAACTGTACGGGCGGGATGAACTCTTCGACAGACCGCTCCAGGCTCGGGTCGGCCCCCACGATCCCGCGGTCATCGAATCACTATTAACGGCAGATATGCTTGATCAGCCGATCAAGAATGTTTGGCTCATCGGCGTCATTCCGCAGAATACCAAACTCAACACCGAAATGACCCCCGTCCTGAACGAACAGCTGGAACCGATCTTCCGCTATGTTGTTGAGGTGCTGGAACAGAAAGGTGTTGAGATGATCCCCCGGGCGGTCCTCGCCGCTTAGTACGCTCAAAGAACACGCTTTCAGACTCCCATACAGGTCATCGTATGGGAGTCCTGTTTTTACCCCTCCCGAAACCCGGCAAATCATCGCACTGCTCGGGTATTCTCCATCTGAAACGATCCGAAATTCGCCCTGCGCAGCGATTTCCCGCCATATTACAGATAATTCTATCTGTTTGGTAAATAATGCAGGCGGAACATCATTGAATCCAATTCGATTTCACTGCATCTTATGTATGGAAACAATAAGACTGAATTTCAATACGCTGAATGTGAACGAATTATGAATCATCAGACACCAAAAAAGATCCTCATCGTCGGCGGCGTTGCCGGCGGCGCAACCGCAGCAGCACGCGTCCGACGTCTGGACGAACGTGCCGAGATCACCGTCCTTGAAAAGGGACCATATGTCAGTTTTGCCAATTGCGGACTTCCATACTTCATCAGCCGGGATATCCAGCGCCGCTCCAGTCTGCTGCTGCAGACCCCCGAAGGATTCTACAGCCGCTACCGCGTGAATGTGCGTACGAAGACCGAAGCGGTCGGCATCGATCGGAAGAAGAAGGAAGTCATCGTCTCCACCGCGAACGGCGAAGAACGCATTCCGTACGATAAACTCATCCTGGCGCAGGGCGGATCACCCATCGTGCCGCCCCTTCCCGGTGTGGACCAGGAACATGTCTTCAAATTGTGGACCATTCCGGATATGGACCGCATCCATAAATTCATTGACGAACGGAAACCGGCGAATGCCGTCGTTGCCGGCGGCGGCTTCATCGGCTTGGAGATGGCCGAAGCGCTGCATGCACGCGGCATTCAGGTGACCGTCGTCGAATTGGCACCGCAGGTAATGATCCAGATGGACAAAGAATTCGGTGCGATGGTGAAGGCCGGATTGGAAGAGAAGGGACTCGCGGTGAGAACTGGCGTCGGGCTAGCATCGGTGACCTCCGGTTCCGTAATGCTGAGCGACGGTTCATCCGTCGACGCTCAGATGGTCCTTCTTTCCGTCGGCGTCCGTCCTGAACTGACCCTCGCACGCAATGCCGGTCTTACGATCGGTGCCAGCGGCGGCCTTGTTGTGAGCGATACGATGCAGACCTCCGATCCGCACATCTATGCCGCGGGGGATATGGTGGAAGTGACGCACAAAGTGCACGGCAAGACCCTGCGCATTCCGCTGGCCGGACCTGCGAACAGACAGGGACGAATCGCCGGAACGAACGTGCTCGGCGGCAGCATGAGATACCGCGGTGCATTGGGCACTGCGGTCGTGAAGATCTTCAGCAAAACGGCAGCGTCCACCGGACTCTCCGAAAAAATGGCGCGTGATGCCGGACTCACTGTCGGTGTTGCGTATGTGTTCAAGGACGATCACGTCACATATTATCCGGGCGGCAAACCGCTCGCGCTCAAGATCATCTATGAGATGACGACCGGACGGCTGCTCGGCGGTCAGGCATACGGAGAAGCCGGCGTTGAGAAACGCATCGACGTTCTGGCCACTGCACTCCACGGCCGCATGACACTCGAGGATCTCTCCGAATTGGATCTGGCATATGCACCGCCGTTCAACAGTGCGAACGACCCGGTGAATATGGCATCGTTCGTCGGACAGAACAATATCAGCGGCCATAGTCCGCTCCGCACACCGGACGAAACACTGGCGGCTGTCGTAAGCGGAACGGGGACCATCCTGGATGTCCGTACGCTGGGAGAACAATCCAAAGCACCGCTCAGCGGTGTTCTGCATATACCGGCGGACGAGGTCCGTGACCGTCTCTCAGAGGTGCCGAAGGATGGACCGCTCTATATCCTGTCCAAGGACGGCTTCCTCGGTCATACAACGCTGAGGATATTGAAAGCGGAAGGCTGGAACGAAGTCTATAACATCGCCGGCGGATATTCCGCGGCGCGCTGGACCGGGAATTGGAACTTTACCGTGTGATCCTGATAAAGAACTGCAGGGCACACCGATCATCATCAAACAATCAGAATAAAGGAAGAAGCACATGGCAACACTGGCAGACAAGATCAAAGCTGGAGCAAAGATCGTCGATGTTCGTTCACCCGAAGAGTTCGGCGAAGAGGCATATCCGAACGCAGTGAACATTCCTGTGGATGAGATGGCATCCCGCATGAGCGAATTCGGCGACAAGAACGGATCCCTCATCGTCTATTGTGCATCCGGAGCACGCAGCGCTTATGCGGCCCGTATGCTGAAGAATGCCGGGTATATGGATGTGGTGAATGCCGGCGGTCTGTATGACATGCCCGAGATGGGCTGATGGAAAAGCGTGAACTGAGGAAATACCTCCGCATCGCATTGGTGGTGTTCGGTATCGGACATCTCATCGCCGCGGCTGCGGAGGGCTTCCGTGATCTGTTCCCTCTCGCCGTTGCCGGTATGAGCATCTTCGTTGCCGCAACGAATTTCTGCACGCAATGCCCGCTCCTTTCTGCTGTGCGCCGGATGCTGTCCCGCAAGCGGAACACGGTCATTGCAACCAAGAAGATCTGAACTGATTGTCGGGGATACTATTGATGCAGGATGAGATCATCGGAAATGATGCCTTCGCTTCGCTGTCGGTCAGTCAGCAAACCGAATTGATCGGGAGCTATTGCGCCCCGGTCATGGAACAGTTGTCCCGTGTCACGGACAGAGCAGAAGCGGTCAGCGTTAAGGATGCCGCCTGTGCGGAGTTCGATGCACGCTGTCAAAGTTCGTTGCTCCGGGAGGCGGTCCGGCTCCGCATTACCGCACTATTGGATGAACGGTGGGGGAACGGATGATCTTTCGCACCACACCGATCGAAGAGCTCGTCACGCTCCTTCCGGATTCCGTCAGCTATCTGATGCGCGCCGGCATCAAATGCATTGCTTGCGGTGAACCGGTCTGGGGGACCATCGAATCCGCCGCCCAGGAGAAAGGGATACCGTCGGATCGAATCGAACAGATCGTTGCCGATCTTAATGGGATGCTCCTTGCGGCAGCATCCGAAGGAACAGGGTGTCGCTGAATGAGTATCGAATTCTGGAATGAACGGTATGCCGATCCCGAGTATGCGTACGGTACGGAACCGAGTGAATTCCTTCGTGAACAGTTATCGCTCTGTACGCCCGGTTCCATCCTTTTCCCCGCAGAAGGGGAAGGACGGAATGCCGTACACGCCGCACGTCAGGGCTGGAACGTTACGGCCTTCGATCAAAGTGTGGAAGGCCGCAGGAAGGCCCTTGCTCTTGCTGCCCGGCATAACGTTCTCATCGACTACCGGACCGATTCCCTGGAGAACTTCCCGTACACTTCCTTTTCGTTCGACGCTGTCGCCTCAATTTTTGTCCATCTTCCTCCTTCTTTCCGTCCGGCCTTCCATCGCTCGCTGATCGACGCACTTCGCCCCGGCGGGACCATCGTGATCGAGGCATTCTCAAAGGAACAATTGCAGTACACATCCGGCGGACCGAAGGATGCTCTGCAGTTGTATTCCGTTGACGAACTGTATGAGGATCTCAAGGGACTGGAGATCATCACGTTGGAACAACAGGCGGTGCAGTTGAACGAAGGTGTGTTCCATAGCGGACCGGCGAGCGTTGTTCGCTGCGTCGCGCGGAAAGGTTCATGATGAGTAAGCGTTCCTTCTCGATCCTCGTGGTGGACGATGAACAGCTGCAGCGGGACGTCCTGACCGGATATCTCCGGAAGCAGCGGTATGTCGTTTCCCATGCCGCCTCGGCAGCCGAAGCTCTTACGCTCCTGGCAAAGGAACACACCGATCTGGTGCTGACCGATATGAACATGCCGGGAAAGACCGGTCATGAGCTGCTGGTGGCCATCCGCAGCGGATATCCGGAGACGGATGTCGTTGTGATGACGGCATTCGGGACCATCGAACATGCGGTCGCGGCCATGCGTGCCGGCGCGTACGATTTCATCAGCAAACCGATCGATCTTGATACCCTCGATCTGCTGCTCGGACGGCTGCAGGAACGGCGCGTGCTGGTCTCCGAGAATAAAGTATTACGCGAGCAATTGGCGGAACGCTTCTCCTTTGACGGCATCATCTCCCAGTCCGCCGGGATGCAGCAGGTATTGCAGACCGCAGCGCGGGTTGCAGCAACGCGTGCGCCCGTGCTGGTCCGCGGTGAAAGCGGAACAGGAAAGGAACTCATCGCCCGTGCTGTACATTTTGCCAGCGACCGGAAGAACGGTCCGTTCATCTCCGTGAATTGCGCCGCTTTGAACGAGAATCTGCTGGAGAGTGAGCTGTTCGGACATGAGAAAGGGGCCTTTACCGGAGCGGAAAAGCAGCGCCGCGGAAGGTTCGAACTGGCGGACGGCGGTACACTCTTTTTGGACGAGATCGGCGACATCTCCGCAGCGACCCAGGTCCGTCTTTTGCGCGTTCTGCAGGAACAGACCTTCGAACGGGTCGGCGGCTCGGAGACGCTCCGCGTCGACGTCCGCGTCATCGCCGCCACACACAAAAATCTTGAGTCAGCCATCGCGGACGGGAAATTCCGTGAGGACCTTTTCTATCGTCTGAATGTCGTTGCCGTCGATATCCCGCCGTTGCGGGAGCGTCGCGATGACATCCAGATACTGCTCGATCATTTCCTCCGCCGATTTGCCGGTGAGTATAAACGGAAATGTCTCACCTTCTCCAAGGAAGCATGGGAACAGCTTGTCCGCTACGACTACCCCGGCAATGTGCGCGAACTGGAGAATATCGTCCAGCGTTCGGTCATCCTTTCCAGAGGCGAGATCATTGCGGTTGAGGACCTTCCCGCCTCGCTCCGCACCGTAATGAAAGAGCCTACGCGTGAGATCGGGACCGGAAACCTCGAAGAACAGGTGGAGAAGTTGGAACAGCAGATCATTTTCGATGCCCTTCGCACTGCCGGGAACAATCAATCGAAAGCGGCGGAACAGATCGGTATCTCGGAGAGGACGCTGCGGTATAAACTGAAGAAGTGGGGAGTGAAATGAACGGCGGACACCATTCCGATGTCCGCCGTTCATGTGAGTGTCATTGACCCAGATTGCGGGTGAATGCCCGGAGATGGTTCTCCGATGCCCGCCGCAGCTGCGCGTAGACCGCAGAGATATCCGAACCAGGATCCAATCCTGCCGCACGTTCATCCAGATCCTCGATATCCACCTCCTCGATCAGCTTTCCGACTGCCAGTGCTTCCATAAGAGAGACCGATCCTTTCGCGATCAACGCATCGTACAGCTCCTGCAGTTCATGATTGGAGAAGACGCCGGGGGCATTCGTACCGACCGGATCCTGAATGCCGTACCGGTCCAGCAGCACTTTCAAAGCATCCATATGTTGCTGTTCACTTTTGGTGATGTTCTTGAAGACACGGGAATTATACTTGGTGCCGAAGACGGTATAGACATCCCGTGCCAGTTTCTCCTCTTCGCGCATGAATACCAGCCCCTCTTCCACATAGGCCGTCAGCGGTTCCCGGTCCAGTGCCGCGATCTTTTCCAGGAAGAGTCCCTGGTTCATTCCACTATTCGACATGCCTTCCGTTGACGGACCGGTGGATTGTGCGTCACTGCATCCTGTTATCAGCAGTGCGATGGCGAGTGCTGTTGCGATCATCTGTTTCATGGTAGTGCTCCTTTGATTGTGAGTGAGAGTTTCAGTGATGATGATACTGTTGCAATAGCTGTGCCAATCGATCTACCTCTGATATTCGCCACTATTGCATTGTGTATAATGGATGCAGGTCTGTCTTCGACGAAATTGTCGAAATTCCTCGACGGAAATGTCGAAGGAAGGAAGGAAGGAATTTGACCGGAGACCCGAAAGTGTGAATTCATTAATGAAATCAAGGGGAACCTGGTTTGGCACGGTGTGTGTAATCTGTTGGTCAGAACGCAACAAGTTCAACCAACGATCCACCACCACTCACCAACAATACAGGAGGTTACAATGAAACGCACACTGAATGCAGCACTCGCTTTGATGGTCATGTTCGCACTGACCGCCATGGTCTCCACGTCCGCCATCGCCCAGCAAAAAGGGACCGGCACTCCGAAAGGGAGCGGCCAGTTCTTCGTCGATCAGGACGGCGACGGGATCTGTGACAACATCGGCACGCACCAGGGACAGAAGAACGGTGCTGGAAGCCAGGGTAAAGGATACGGGAAGAAGGATGGCACGGGCAACAAGGGCGCAGGTCCGAAAGATGGCACCGGATACGGCGCCGGTAACGGGACGTGCACGGGAACGGGAGCAGGAGCAGGCGTGTGTGACGGGACCGGATCCAAAGGCGCAGCGAATCGCGGTGGCGGTCGCGGTAAGTAACTGATCCATACCGGCCGGGGCAATGTCCCGGCCGGTTGTTTTTACTTTTTAGGAGAATGGTCATGAGATACGTAGTGATGATGATGGTCGTGATGATGGCTGCACCGGTATTGTCCGCACAGCAGAGTGCCGACACACTCCGTCCCGCGGCCGCACGAAAGCAGCAGCTGCGCGATGAGAACGGGGATGGTGTTGCGGATCGCGAGAAGCGGCGCGCACGTGACCGGTTCATCGATGCGAACGGTGACGGCGTCTGTGACACGAGGGAGGGCGGCACGGGCTTCCGCCGCGGGAAGAACCGGACAACGGACCAGAACGGAAAGCAACAACAACGGGGGAAAAAATGAGAACGCTTCGATCGCTCGGTTCGGTACTTTTATTGGCGGTATCTGTTCAGTTCCTGACGGCGCAGATGGAAACAGAGATGTCGGTGATGACCATGGCCGACGACAATGTCTATAATAATGCCGATATGAGGACGAGTACGGCAACCTCGCTCTCTCTCAGTTCGGGATATGCCTGGCTGAATGAGACGGATGAGTTCCGGCTGTTCTATGACGGTTCATACACATACTATAATGATCTTACCGAACGGACCAATCATTACCACTCCCTGAATGCAGGGTATGCTGCTGAAACGGATACGGAAGGGAATGATATCCTCCGTCTGATGCTCTCGTACGGCACAGGGATCAACCGTGATGCTTTCGTCCTGTATGACCGGTCGGTCTTCAATGCTGCGGCAGACTGGAAGTTGCTCCTTTCCGAACGATTCATCCACCGCATCGGATACGATCTCCGCATCGTGTCCTATCCGCTGCTGCAGGATTTCAGTTACACCGAGCATGCGTTCATGCTCAACGGCGCGTATGCCGCTACGTCCACCACCACGGCCATCCTCCAGGCGGACCTCGGCACGAAGTTCTACGGTACTGACGCCGGACAGACCTCTTCGGCGATGCGGAAAGGGATCATGTCGTCCATCCTCCCCAGTGTTACACAACTCACCGGTATGATCAAGGTCGGACAAGGCTTGGGCGACGGTGTCGGACTCAGCGCCTCGGTCCGTTATCAATGGAACATCCAGAAGCAGACGCGGTATCTCAGTTCCGAGTACGGTTACATCAGTGATGATGAGTTGTTCGATGACCATTACGGATACGAAGGATTCCATTCGAACCTCGTCTATACCCATCATATCAACGACGCGCTCCTCGGACGGCTCACACTGGGGCTCCAGAACAAAGGATACTCCGCCCTTGCCGCATTGGACTGGGACGGGAATATCATTGCCGACCAGCGTCAGGATTCCCGATACTATATGAACGCTTTGTTGGAACAGTATCTCGAATCCGCCGATATCACCCTTAAACTTGCGTTCGATCTGATCGACAACCGTTCGAACGACCCCTACTATAACTATCGCAATACGGCGGTCACGCTGCAGTGTGACGTGCCGTTCTGAACTCGGTCAGCGTCCCCATCGCTCGATACCGTCACCACGGGAATGTGGTGACGGTATCAGTGTTTTTGCGATGAGGTATTTAAGGGAAAAATTCCTGTTATTGTTCCGTAGACGATCATTGCAATCCGGTGAAACGACTCCTCCTCTCCATACC